>NZ_JANKOG010000011.1:0-231285 GCF_024656005.1 Burkholderia sp. SCN-KJ | reverse complement strand
GTTTTGTTCCTGCATCGAAATCAGTGGGTCGATCCGTGTTGCATGCTGTATCGCGTGCCGGGGCCGGGCGGCACGGCGGCCGACGTCGGCGCTTGAGCGCCATACGACCCGCGATGCGGCTCAGGGCTCGCGCCTTCATGCGCGCCGCCCATTCGCCCGCTCCAGCCGGGCCCGGACACGCTGCGGCGAGCCGGACGCCGCCGGCCACCACGCGGCACACGCGGCGGCCGGCGCCCGCCGGCGCCGTTCGATCAATGGTGTCGCGCCTGCGCGCGACACGCGGTCATGCAGCCGATTCGCGCGAAGCGGCTTCCTTGCGTGCGGCAGCCGCCGTCTGCTTGGCACCGCGCGTCGCCGTTTCGCTGACCGCGTCGAAACCGCTTTGTGCGGCTTCGATTGCCTGCCCCGTCGCTGCGCGCACGGAGTCTGCCGCGGCAGTCGCCGCGGACAGCGCCGAATTCAGCGCGGCGACCACCGCGCCCGAACCGGCCGGCGCATGCTTCGTCAGCTCGCCGACCACCTCCTTCACGCGCTTGTCGTTCTGCTCGTATTGCGCCTGCGCGACCTTCGCCCACTCGGCCTGCGTCGACACCGCGATGTCGAACAGATGGCGACCGTACGCGACGGCCTTGCCGGCCGCTTCCTGCGGTGCGGCGACTTGCTGCGCGAAGCCCGCAGCCGGGTTGCTCGCGTTGAACGCGTTCTTCAGCTTGTCCTCGTATTCCTCGAGCGCCGTCTTGGCCGCTTGCAGGTTGAGTTCGACGACGGCCTCGAAACCATTAATTGCCGGACGGGCAATCGCGAACCAGGCGGCAATTCCGGACTGATAATCGGCGGCGAATTTTTCGGGGGCAAATACGGACATCGGGCACGCTCCTGTTAGCAATGCGAGAGACGAACGAAAAAATGGAAGCCAGATCGAGGTCCGCTTCCTTATTCACAACCCGCAGGCACGATTGACTGCAGGGAGTTGAAGATTGCCATTCTAGATGGATTAATTGTCAATTAAATGGCATTAATACTAGGTGAAAACCCTGATCGATCGGGTTGATCTCCTCGCAATCTGCGCCCGCACACAATGGGGCCGCGTCGCAACGCCTTGTCCCGAAATGATTTTTACTTTTTTACGGCATGGCGCACCGCGACGTCCGTAACATTTACCCCGTCATTATTCCGGTTATTTGAAAAACAGGTGCGCATTGGAAAATAGGGCGGATTCCCCTGTAATCGTTTTTCCAGATTTATTTTGAAATCGTTACCGGGATTATTAATGACGAATTCAATGATCGTATATAAACCGCCGGGCCGGGCCAGCGCCGACACCCTCACCCGACCAGTTCGCGATGCAGCGCGCGAAACTCCTGCGCGAGCTTGTGTGCCGGCTCGAGATGGATCACCGGCGTCGACTGCTGATGCGACTCGCGGATCTTCACCGATGCCGAGAGCCGCGACGCCAGCACCGGCAGCCCTTCCTCGACGAGTTCGTCGACCAGCCGCTGCGGCAGGCTCGCGCGCGGCTGGAACTGGTTGATGACGATCCCTTCGACCTCGAGCGCCGCGTTGTGGTCCTGCTGGATTTCCTTCACGTTCTCGAGCAGCGTGTACAGCGCGCGGCGCGAGAAGTCGTCGCAGTCGAACGGAATCAGGCAGCGCTCGACTGCGATCAGCGCCGAGCGCGTGTAGAAGTTCAGTGCGGGCGGCGTGTCGATGTAGACGGCATCGTAGGTGTCGAGCTCGTTGAGCGCGTCGCGCAGCTTGTAGATCTTGTAGCGCGACTCGAGCTTGCCGTGCAGCGTGTCGAGGTCCGGATGCGCGGGCATCACGTCGAGCCCGTCGAACGGCGTCGGATGGATGAACGACGCGACGTCGACCGGCCGGAAGTTGAACGTCAGCGCGGTCTCGAAGAATTCGGCGACGCCGGGATGCGCGTCCGTCGCCCGGTCGCCGAGCAGGTAGTGCGTGGAATTCGCCTGCGCGTCGAGGTCGATGACGAGCGTGCGCAGCCCTTCGCTCGCGCTGATCGCCGCCAGGTTGCAGACGATCGTCGACTTGCCCACCCCGCCCTTCTGGTTGAATACGACCCGCCGCATTGTGTCTCCTTCGATCGAAACGTCGAAAAAACGAGCTTAGCCGGTCAATCGTGGCGGCCGCGTGACATCGATCAGATACACGAACCGCCCGGGAGATTTGCTGAGCGGCGCGACGAACGACTGGAAATCACGACGGAAGACGCGCGCACGAGGAACGGGCACAAGGGCTAATGTTGCGACGCAACATCCGAACTGTTAAACTAGGGAAAACCCGTAGTTCGAGCTTGCGAAGGAGCAGTCGTGTACCCCGTATTTTCGTTCCTGATGGATCTGCTGCCGGGCCGCAGCGCGGCTTCGTTTTCGCCGTCGGCAAAAGTAAACCGTGTCACGTTCACGGGTGCCGTGGACCGCAGCGATGGCGTGATCCTGTCGATCAACGGTAGCGACGCGCTGGTCCGTTGGCCGAAGGGTGGGAAATCCGTCGAGCGCGTCAGCAATCTGGTCGCGATCGTCACGGAAGCGTAAGCGGTTCTGCGGCGGCCACGGCGCCGCTCTTGTCATGGTTCGCACCGTCCGAAGCAGGTGACTCGGGTGTGAATGCCACGGCCCCCATGTCGGGAATGCGCCGTTGCAGGGCTTCAGGAAACCTGCTCACCGGCGCGGTTGCGTCGGTTGAAGTTTGCGGTCGGCATGCTCGCCACGTAAGCACAACAGACGTCAGGGCCATCGCGCCCGCGACGACGAACGCCGCTGACGGGGAGTCCATTCTCAAGTCTCGCCCATCCGACGCGGCCGGCGCCAGCGGCTTCTCCCCGCCTTGCACGACGCCACCACGACGCTCCTCACGCCCGATCTGGCACGTTTCGCCCAAACCCCAAAAAACGCGTAAACGAAAAAAGGACCCGAAGATCCAGGCTGAACCAGTGATTCGGCGTGGAGATTCGGGCCCTTCTTTACCTCGGGAACCGACGTTCCGCTTAGAACGGAATATCGTCGTCCATCTCGTCGAAGCCGCCGCCTGCCGGCGCGCTCGGACGGCTCTGGCCGCCGCCTGCACCGCCGCGCGGCGCGCCGCCGGCACGACCGCCGCCGCCGCCGCGTTCCATCTGTTCGCCGCCGCGGCCGCCGCCACCACCACCGTAGCCGCCGCCGTAACCGCCTTCGTCACCGCCGCCACCGCCGCCGCCCGAACCGCCGCGGCCGCCGAGCATCTGCATCTGGTCGGCGACGATTTCGGTCGAGTAGCGATCCTGGCCGTCCTGGCCCTGCCACTTGCGCGTGCGGATGCGGCCTTCGATATAGACCGACGAACCCTTCTTCAGGTACTCGCTGACGATTTCGGCGAGACGGCCGAAGAACGCGACGCGGTGCCACTCGGTCATTTCCTTGAAATCGCCGCTTGCCTTGTCCTTGTAGCGATCGGTCGTCGCGAGACGGATGTTCGCAACCGCGTCGCCGCTCGGCAGGTAACGGACTTCAGGATCGGCGCCGAGATTGCCGACGAGGATGACCTTGTTGACGGATGCCATGTGTTTCTCCAGTAAATTCGATGCCGGGCCGCCCGCGAATGTCGTCGGAGCGGCCCGCCGGGCAAGCCGGCGAGCGCCGCCGGTGCCTGCCCGAAAAGAAGGTTCAGGCCTTGCGCGGCGGCGCTTTCATGCTGGCCGCGATTATAAGCCACGCCGCCACGAGCCCCGAGCACGCATAGAAGACGGTGTTCGCGCCGCCGTGCTTCAGCAGCCAGCCGCCCACGATGCCGCCGAGCGCGAGCCCGATCGATTGCGTGGTGTTGTAGACGCCCGTGGCCGCGCCCTTGCGCGAACCGGGCGCGAGCTTCGACACGAGCGACGGCTGCGACGCTTCCAGGATGTTGAAACCCAGGAAGTACACGAACAGGATCGCCGCCACAATCAAGATGGTATGCGGAGCGCTGCCGAGCAACAATTGGCCGATCAGGATAGCCAGAATGCCGCCGAGCAGCACCGGCTTCATCTTGCCCCGTTTTTCCGCGACGATGATCGCCGGGACCATCATCACGAACGCGAGCCCCATCACCGGCAGGTAGACCTTCCAGTGCGCGGCGACCGGCAGCCCGCCGTCGACCAAGAGGCGCGGCACGACGAGGAACAGCGCCGTCTGCGTCGCGTGCAGCACGAGCACGCCGAAGTTCAGGCGCAGCAGCTCGCCGTTGTGCAGCACCTCGCCGAACGGCGCCGGCACGTGCACGGGTTTCGCCGCGTCGGGCACGATCCACACCACGACCCCGATCGCGAGGATCGACAGCACGCCGACGATCGCGAACAGCCCGCTCATCCCGACCCAGTGGAACACGATCGGCGCGCCGACGATCGCGACCGCGAACGACACGCCGATCGAGCCGCCGACCATCGCCATCGCCTTCGTGCGGTTCTGCTCGGAGGTCAGGTCGGCGATGAACGCGAGCACCGCGGACGACACGGCGCCCATCCCCTGGATCACGCGGCCGACGATGATCCACGTGATGTCGTGCGCGAACGCGGCGACGAAGCTGCCGAGCGCGAAGATCAGCAGGCCGGTGGCGATCACGGGCTTGCGGCCGAACTTGTCCGACGCCCACCCGTAGAAGATGTACAGCAGCGACTGCGTGACGCCGTACGCCCCGAGCGCGATGCCGACGAGCAGCACGTTGTCGCCGCCCGGGATGGTTTTCGCGTAGACCGAGAACACCGGCATGATCATGAACAGGCCAAGCATGCGCAGCGCGAAGATCGCCGCGAGCGACGTGGTCGCGCGCAGTTCGGGCGCACTCATGCGGGAAGACGTGGCGGACGGATTGGACATCGGGAATGAATTTCGAATGATCGGAATGTCCGCCCGGCGGCGGGCGGCGGAAGATCAGGGCCACCGGCCCGGCAGGCCTGGCAGGCGCTTTCCGGGGCCGCTTTCCGGGACGTCGGGCAGGCAGCCTGCGGGCCGCCTCGCGCCGTGCGGCGCGGCCGCCTTCCCGGCGTGGACACCGCCTTGCTGCCAGCTGCTGCAAAGGCTGGGGGCCCCCAACGACGGCCTCGAAAAGCCGTTATAGTAGCAGGTTTGGTTCCCTCCATTTTCGCCAGGTTCATGGAACAGATCCGTATCCGTGGGGCACGCACCCACAACCTGAAAAACGTCAATCTCGACCTGCCGCGCCACAAGCTGATCGTGATTACCGG
Source organism: Burkholderia sp. SCN-KJ (assembly GCF_024656005.1). NCBI lineage: Bacteria > Pseudomonadati > Pseudomonadota > Betaproteobacteria > Burkholderiales > Burkholderiaceae > Burkholderia > Burkholderia sp. SCN-KJ. The sequence goes on along the minus strand of NZ_JANKOG010000011.1, from coordinate 226,067 downwards.
GTTGTCCGGGTCGGGCAAGTCGTCGCTCGCGTTCGACACCCTTTATGCCGAAGGCCAGCGCCGCTACGTCGAGAGCCTGTCCGCGTACGCCCGCCAGTTCCTGCAGCTGATGGAGAAACCCGACGTCGACCTGATCGAGGGCCTGTCGCCCGCGATCTCGATCGAGCAGAAGGCGACGTCCCACAACCCGCGTTCGACCGTCGGCACGGTCACCGAAATCCACGACTACCTGCGACTTTTGTTCGCACGGGTCGGCACGCCGTACTGCCCCGACCACGACATCCCGCTCGAGGCGCAGAGCGTGTCGCAGATGGTCGACGCGGCGCTCGCGCTGCCCGAGGAAACCAAGCTGATGATCCTCGCGCCGGTCGTCGCGAACCGCAAGGGCGAGCACGCGGAGCTGTTCGAGGACATGCAGGCGCAGGGCTTCGTGCGCTTTCGCGTGCGCTCGGGCGGCGGCACCGCGAACGAAGGCGTCGCGAAGATCTACGAGGTCGAGTCGCTGCCGAAGCTCAAGAAGAACGACAAGCACACGATCGACGTCGTCGTCGATCGTCTCAAGGTGCGCCCGGACATGAAGCAGCGCCTCGCGGAATCGTTCGAGACCGCGCTGCGCCTCGCCGACGGCCGCGCGATCGCGCTCGAGATGGATACCGACCGCGAACACCTGTTCAGCTCGAAGTTCGCGTGCCCGATCTGCTCGTACTCGCTGCAGGAGCTCGAGCCGCGCCTGTTCTCGTTCAACAACCCGATGGGCGCGTGCCCGGAATGCGACGGCCTCGGCCAGATCACGTTCTTCGACCCGAAGCGGGTCGTCGCGCACCCGTCGCTGTCGCTCGCCGCGGGCGCCGTGAAGGGCTGGGATCGCCGCAACCAGTTCTACTTCCAGATGCTGCAGAGCCTCGCGGCGTTCTACGAGTTCGACATCGACGCCGCGTTCGAGGACCTGCCGGAAAAGATCCGCAAGGTGCTGCTGTTCGGCTCGGGCAAGCAGACGATCCCGTTTTCGTACATCAACGAGCGTGGCCGCACGACGATCCGCGAGCACGTGTTCGAAGGAATCATCCCGAACCTCGAGCGCCGCTACCGCGAGACCGATTCGGTCGCGGTGCGCGAAGAGCTCGCGAAATACCAGAACAACCAGCCGTGCCCGTCGTGCGACGGCACGCGGCTGCGCCGCGAGGCGCGCCACGTGCGGGTCGGCACCGGCGACTACGCGCGCGGCATCTATGAAATCAGCGGCTGGCCGCTGCGCGACGCGCTCGGCTATTTCGACGGCCTGTCGCTCGACGGCGCGAAGCGCGAGATCGCCGACAAGGTGATCAAGGAAATCGTCGCGCGCCTGACCTTCCTGAACAACGTCGGCCTCGACTACCTGTCGCTCGAGCGCAGCGCCGAAACGCTGTCCGGCGGCGAGGCGCAGCGGATCCGGCTCGCGTCGCAGATCGGCTCGGGCCTGACCGGCGTGATGTACGTGCTCGACGAGCCGTCGATCGGCCTGCACCAGCGCGACAACGACCGCCTGATCGCGACGCTCAAGCACCTGCGCGACCTCGGCAACTCGGTGATCGTCGTCGAGCACGACGAGGACATGATTCGCACGGCCGACTACGTCGTCGACATGGGCCCGGGCGCCGGCGAGCACGGCGGCGTGATCGTGGCCGAAGGCACGCCGAAGCAGGTGCAGTCGAACCCGCAGTCGCTGACGGGCCAGTATCTGGTCGGCAAGCGCACGATCGAATACCCGGACGAGCGGCTCGCGCCCGATCCCGAGCGGATGCTGCGCATCGTCGACGCGCACGGCAACAACCTGAAGCACGTCGATCTCGAGCTGCCGGTCGGCCTGCTGACCTGCATCACCGGCGTGTCGGGGTCCGGCAAGTCGACGCTGATCAACGACACGCTGTATCACGCGGTCGCGCGCCACCTGTACGGCTCGTCGGCCGAGCCGGCGCCGCACGAGGCGATCGAGGGCCTCGAGCACTTCGACAAGGTGATCAACGTCGACCAGTCGCCGATCGGCCGCACGCCGCGCTCGAACCCGGCCACCTACACGGGGCTGTTCACGCCGATCCGCGAGCTGTTCTCGGGCGTGCCGACCGCGAAGGAGCGCGGCTACGATCCGGGCCGCTTCTCGTTCAACGTGAAGGGCGGCCGTTGCGAGTCGTGCCAGGGCGACGGCGTGCTGAAAGTCGAGATGCACTTCCTGCCGGACGTCTACGTGCCGTGCGACGTGTGCCACGGCAAGCGCTACAACCGCGAAACGCTCGAAGTGCAGTACAAGGGCAAGAACATCAGCGAAGTGCTCGACATGACGGTCGAACACGCGTACGAATTCTTCAGCGCGGTGCCGGTGATCGCCCGCAAGCTGAAGACGCTGCTCGACGTCGGCCTCGGCTACATCCGCCTCGGCCAGTCGGCCACGACGCTGTCGGGCGGCGAGGCGCAGCGCGTGAAGCTGTCGCTGGAGCTGTCGAAGCGCGACACGGGCCGCACGCTGTACATCCTCGACGAGCCGACCACCGGCCTGCACTTCCACGACATCGCGCTGCTGCTCGAGGTGATCCACCGGCTGCGCGACCAGGGCAATACGGTCGTGATCATCGAGCACAACCTCGACGTGATCAAGACGGCCGACTGGGTGATCGACCTCGGCCCCGAAGGCGGTGCCGGCGGCGGCCAGATCATCGCGCAGGGCACGCCCGAGCAGGTCGCGAAGACCAAGGCGAGCTTCACCGGCAAGTACCTCGCGCCGCTGCTCAAGCGCCCGGCCCGCAAGGCGGCGGCCGGCTGACACTTTCCGTTCCCGCGCGCGGCTGCCCGGCCGCGCGCGCCCGGCAGCGCGGCGGCGCCGGCCTCCTCGTTTTCCCTTCTGCGGTTTTCCCCTCTGCGTTTACACCACGAGCCAAACAGCCCCGTGGCGGACCATAATGGCAGCTATACTTTACGGTCGTAAGGTTCGCCATCCGCACCAATCCGGTGCGGCGCCGGGCGATCGCCGCCGTGTCGCCCACCGCGCGGCACGGCACACGAACGACAGGAATCCATGATGGAGAAGCAACAAGAGTCGCGCGACGCGCAGAACCGCGAGCCGCACCTGCGCAGCGTGCGGCTGACGAGCGACTTCAGCCTGCCGAAGCTGTCGGCGATCGAGATCGGCAGCTACCTGTTCGCCCTCGTCGCGATGGTGCTCGTCATCGAACTCAAGCTGCTGGGCGGGCTGCTGGCCGGCATGCTGGTCTATCAGCTGATCCACACGATCGCCCCGGTGATCGAACGCCACACCACAAGCATGCGCGCGCGCTGGGTCGCCGTCGTGCTGCTGTCGATCGCGATCGTCGGCGGGCTCACGGGCCTCACGATCGGCATCATCGACCACTTCGAGCACACGGTGCCGAACCTGCAGAGCCTCCTTGGCCAGCTGATGCAGATCGTCGAGCAGACGCGCGCCCGCACGCCGGCCTGGATCGCGAACCTGCTGCCGGTCGACGTCGAACAGATGAAGACCAAGGCGGCGCTGCTGATGCACTCGCACATGGACCAGCTCCAGCAAGGCGGCAAGAGCGTCGCGCGCGGCTTCGGCCACGTGGTGTTCGGGATGATCATCGGCGCGATGATCGCGATCGGCGTCGAGCACGGCAAGGTGCGCCGGCCGCTGTCGACCGCGCTCGTCACGCGCGTGTCGCGCTTCGCCGAATCGTTCCGCCGGATCGTGTTCGCGCAGATCAAGATCTCGGCGATCAACGCGACCTTTACCGGCATCTACCTGCTCGTCGCGCTGCCGATCTTCCACCAGCGGCTGCCGCTGTCGAAAACACTGGTGCTCGTCACGTTCATCGTCGGCCTGCTGCCCGTGATCGGCAACCTGATCTCGAACACGCTGATCGTCGCGGTGTCGCTGTCGGTCAGCATGGGCACCGCGATCGCGTCGCTCGCGTTCCTCGTCGTGATCCACAAGCTCGAATACTTCCTGAACGCGAAGATCATCGGCGGCCAGATCGAGTCGCGCGCGTGGGAGCTGCTGCTCGCGATGCTGATCATGGAAGCCGCGTTCGGGCTGCCGGGCGTGATCGCCGCGCCGATCTTCTATGCGTACATGAAGCGCGAGCTGTGCATGCTGCGGCTGATCTGACGCGCCGTACCCGACGCAACCCGATCCCCGCGCATCACGCGAAAAAAAACGCCGCGCCCCGTCAAGGGCGCGGCGTTCTTGTTTGCGGCAACCGCCGGCCGGCGCAGGCAGGCCGGCGCGCATCACCGATCAGCCGATCAGCGGAACACGACGGTCTTCGTCCCGTTCAGCACGATCCGGTGCTCGACGTGCCACTTCACCGCACGCGCGAGCGTCACGCACTCGACGTCGCGGCCGATCGCGGTGAGCTGGTCGGGCGTCATGCTGTGGTCGACGCGCTCGACTTCCTGCTCGATGATCGGGCCTTCGTCGAGGTCGGTCGTCACGTAGTGCGCGGTCGCGCCGATCAGCTTCACGCCGCGGTCGAACGCCTGGTAGTACGGCTTCGCGCCCTTGAAGCTCGGCAGGAACGAATGGTGGATGTTGATCGCGCGGCCGGCGAGCTGCTGGCACATGTTCGGCGACAGGATCTGCATGTAGCGCGCGAGCACGACGAGATCGGCCTGGTGTTCATCGATCACTTCCAGCACCCGCGCTTCCTGCGCGGCCTTCGCCGCATCGGACGAACCGCCGACGAGCGGGAAATGATGGAACGGGATGTTGTAGCTCGCGGCGAGCTGGTAGAACTCCTTGTGGTTCGACACGATCGCCGGAATCTCGATCGGCAGCTGGCCGGTGCGGTAGCGGAACAGCAGGTCGTTCAGGCAGTGGCCGATCTTCGACACCATGATCACCACGCGCGGCTTCACGGCCGCGTCGTGCATTTCCCAGCGCATCCCGAATTGCTCGGCGAGCGGCGCGAATTCCTTGCGAAGCGTATCGAGCGCCGACGCGGCATCCGCGCCGTCGCCGTCCTGCACGAAGTGCACGCGCATGAAGAACTCGCCGGTGCGGCTGTCGCCGAACTGCGCCGAATCGAGGATGTTGTTGGCGCGCTCGAACAGGAAGCCCGAGACCGCGTGGACGATGCCATGCCGGTCGGGGCACGACAGTTTCAAGATAAAGCTGTGATCGGTCGACATGACCGCTACTCCCTTCGTTTCGGTATTCGTCAAATAGGCCGTTCGTCCGGCCTCACCCTGGGGCCCAAGCCCGGGCAGGCAGGCGGCGCCTTCAGGTGGCTCGCCAGGTGGCGCGTCAGGCGGCCGGCGCGAACAGCGCGTCGATGCCCGCGGCGTCCGCCGCCGATAGCCAGCGGTGGCGCAGCAGCGTGTCGAGCATCGCGAGGCTCGCATCCATCGTCGCGCGGCCTTCGCGCAGCCAGCCGATCACCTCGGGCACGCCGGCCAGCAGGTGCTCGGCCACTTCGCCGTCCTGGTTGTGCGGCGCGAAGTCGCGCGGCAGCGGCAGGTCGTACACGAAGATCAGTTCGGACTGCGTGCCTTCCGGCAGCGAACACAGTACCTGCACCGCGCGGCCCGCGATCGCACGCGCCGCCAGTTCGGCAGGCATGCCGGCCTCTTCCCAGCATTCCTTCGTGAGCGTCTCGTGAACGCCCAGGCCCCAGCCGATGCCGCCCGCGACGACGTTGTCGAGCATGCCTGGGTCGGTGGCCTTGGTCGCGCTGCGGCGGCCGAGCCACATCTGCGGCGCGGCGGGCGAACCCGGCGCAGCCGCATATTCTACGATGCCGTTCAGGTGCACCGCATAAGTCTGCGTGCCGAAGAAGCGCGACGCGGCGCGCTCGATGTACGCGAGCGGCGGATCGTCGAAGCGGTTGCGGATCGCATAGATCTCGTCGCGCCAGCCGGGAATCGCGCCTTCGGCCGCCAGCGCGCCGATCGCGCTCGCGAGCGCCATGCTGCGCGCGTCGACCGTGTCATAGCGCGCCGACAGCACGACGCGCGCGTCCGTCAGCTCGAACACGTCGGGCCAGCGGGCGAGCTTCGCGATGTCCTGGCGGCGCACCCAGCCTACGGCCACGCCGGCGATCTCGAAACGCAGGTGCGCGGCCGGATCGAAGCGGCGCGCGGCCGCAATGCACGGAAACGTCATCGGGCTCAGTCCTTCAGCGCGACGCGGATGCCGATCGCGATGAAGGTCGCGCCGGCGATCCGGTCGAGCCACACACCGGCCTTCGGGCGGCGCTTCAGCCATGTGCCGATCGCGCCCGCGCCGATGCCGAACAGCGAGAAGATCGCAGCCGTCTGCAGCATGAACAGCGCGCCGAGTTCGAACATCTGCAGCGTCACGCCCTGCACGCCGTGCGGATCGACGAACTGCGGCAGGAACACGACGAAGAACAACGTGACCTTCGGGTTCATCAGGTTGCCGATCACGCTCTGCCGGAAGATCGCGCCAAGCGGCTGCGGCGGGCGCTCGTGCGCGTTCGCGAGGCCCTGGCTGCGCAACGCCTTGATGCCGATCCACACGAGGTACGCGGCGCCCGCGAGCTTCAGCGTCTGGAACGCGACCGGCGACGAGCGCAGCACCGCCGCGACGCCGAGCGCCGCGAGCGTCGTATGGAACAGGATCCCGGCCGTGAAGCCGAGCGCGGCGACGAAGCCGGCCGCGCGGCCCTGCGAGATGCCGCGCGCGAGCACCTGCAGGTTGTCGGGACCCGGCGCGAACGTGATCGCGATCGACGTGGCGAGAAACAGCATGAAGTTGGGCATCGTGACCTCGCGGCGTGGGCCGGCTCCGGTGGTTCAGTGGCCGGCGAATTCGGTGACGGTATAGACGGGCAGCCCCGCGTTGCGCAGCAGCGTCGAGCCGCCGAGATCGGGCAGGTCGATGATCGCCGCGCCTTCGACGACGACCGCGCCGAGCCGCTGCAGCAGGTTGCGCCCCGCCATCATCGTGCCGCCGGTCGCGATCAGGTCGTCCATGATGATCACGCGGTCGCCGGGGCGGCACGCGTCTTCATGGATCTCGACGGTCGCGCTGCCGTATTCGAGGTCGTACGATTCCGAGCGCGTCTTGTACGGCAGCTTGCCGACCTTGCGGATCGGCACGAAGCCGACGCTCAGCTCGTACGCGACGATCGGCGCGATGATGAAGCCGCGCGCGTCGAGCCCCGCGACGTAGTCGAGCTTCGCATCGACATAGCGTTCGACGAACAGGTCGACGAGGATGCGCAGCGCCTTCGGGCTCTGCAGCAGCGTCGTGATGTCGCGGAACTGCACGCCCGGCTGCGGCCAGTCGGGCACGGTGCGGATCTGGCTGTGGATGAAGGCGACCGGATCGAGCGGTGCGCCCGGCGACGAATGCGGCATGAAACTCTCCGAAAAAAACGGTGCGCGAAGATCGGGCACCGTTTCGAACAAATACGGGTCGGGTTATCGAAGCGCGACTCAGGCGAGCGCGGCCGGCGGCTCGCGCCGATGGCGCGACAGCCGCTCCTCCGCGAGCGCGAGCGCTTCGGGCAGCCCGCGCAGCACGACGATGTCGCTCGCGCGCAGCTTGGTCTGCGGGTCGGGTTCGACGCCGCGGATGCCGTGCCGGCGGATCGCCGTGACTTCCAGCCCGAGCGCATACAGCCCGAGCTCCTCCAGCGAGCGCCCGACCGCATCCGCGCGCGCATCGACCGGCACCGATTGTAGCCGCACCTGCTCGTGATCGTCGTCGTCCGTGTCGTCGGCACCGCGGAAATAGCCGCGCAGCAGGCTGTAGCGCTCGTCGCGCATCTCCTCGACGCGCCGCACGACCTTGCGCATCGGCACGCCGACCAGCACCAGCGTGTGCGACGCGAGCATCAGGCTGCCCTCGACGATCTCCGGAATCACCTCGGTCGCGCCCGCCGCGAGCAGTTTCTCGAGATCGGCATCGTCGACCGTGCGCACGATCGCCGGCAGCGTCGGCTCGAGCTCGTGCACGTGGTGCAGCACGCGCAGCGCCGACGGCGTGTTCGCGTACGTGATCGCGACGGCCGCCGCGCGATGGATACCGGCCGCGAGCAGCGACTCGCGGCGCGCCGCGTCGCCGAACACGACCGATTCACCGGCCGTCGCGGCCGCGCTCACGCGATCGGGGTCGAGGTCGAGCGCGACGTACGAAATGCCTTCCTGCTCGAGCATGCGCGCGAGGTTCTGCCCCGCGCGGCCGTAGCCGCAGATGATCACGTGGCCGCGCTGCTTGAGGCTTTGCGTCGCGATCCGCGTCATCTGCAGCGACTGCTGCATCCATTCCGTCGACGACAGCCGCATCACGATCCGGTCGGCGTTCTGGATCAGGAACGGCGCGGCGAGCATCGACAGCAGCATCGACGCGAGGATCGCCTGCAGCAGCGTCGAATCGACGAGATGCCGGTCGAGGATCAGGTTCAGCAGCACGAAGCCGAATTCGCCGGCCTGCGCGAGGCCGATGCCGGTGCGCATCGCGACGCCCGGCGTCGCGCCGAACAGTCGCGCGAGCCCCGCGATCATCGTCCCCTTGAACAGGATCTGCCCGACGAAGAAGCCGAGCACCAGCAGCGGATGCTCCCAGATCACGCGCGGATCGAGCAGCATCCCGGTCGTCACGAAGAACAGGCCGAGCAGCACGTCGCGGAACGGCTTGATGTCCTCTTCCACCTGATGCCGGAACGGCGTCTCGGAGATCAGCATCCCCGCGATGAACGCGCCGAGCGCGAGCGACAGGCCGAAGCGGTCGGTGATGAACGCGGCGCCAAGCGTGACGAGCAGCAGGTTCAGCACGAACAGTTCCTGCGAGCGGCGCCGCGCGACGACGTTGAGCCAGCGCGTCATGAAACGCTGGCCCACGATCAGCAGCAGCGCGAGCGCGATCACGATCTTGACGGCCGCGAACCCGAGCGTGAGCGCGAGATCCTTCGACGACTCGGCGCCGAACGCGGCGATCACGATCAGCAGCGGCACCACCGCGAGATCCTGGAACAGCAGCACGCCGAAGATGTTGCGGCCGTGCGCGGTCTCGATCTCGAGCCGCTCGGCGAGCATCTTCGACACGATCGCCGTCGACGACATCGCGAGCGCGCCGCCGAGCGCGACGCTGCCCTGCCACGTGATGTGCACCCAGCGCTCGAACAGCGCGCCGAGCACGACCGCGAGCGCGAGGGTCGCGACCACCTGCAGCAGCCCGAGCCCGAACACGAGCCGCTGCATCGCCCGCAGCTTCGCGAGCGAGAATTCGAGGCCGATCGAGAACATCAGGAACACCACGCCGAATTCCGCGAGATGCTCGGCCCGTTCGAGGTCCGCGGCGACGCCGAACGCATGCGGGCCGACCAGGATGCCGACGGTCAGGTAGCCGAGCATCGGCGGCAGGTTCAACGAGCGAAATACGACGACACCCACTACCGAGGCCAGCAGCAGCAGCAGGGTCATTTCGAGCGGGGAAATCACGGGCGAAGCGTCCTCGTTCGTCGGGGCCACGGCAAGGCGGGCGCGGGTGGTGGCGGTAGGCAAGCGGCATCGGACGAGTCCGAAGGCGCGGCGCGGCGAACAAACGCCTTTGCTATACTCCGCGCATGATAGCGAAAATCAATGATGATCGGGCGCTCGCGCTCGCCCGCGACGTGCTCGCCATCGAGGCGGACGCCGTGCGCGCGCTGCGCGACCAGCTCGACGGCGACTTCGTTCAGGCCGTCGCGCTGCTGCTCGGCTGCCGCGGCCGCGTCGTGGTATCCGGCATCGGCAAATCGGGGCATATCGCCCGCAAGATCGCGGCCACGCTCGCCAGCACCGGCACGCCGGCCTTCTTCGTCCACCCGGCCGAGGCCAGCCACGGCGACCTCGGCATGGTCACGTCGGACGACGTCTTCATCGGCATCTCCTATTCCGGCGAGTCGGAAGAGCTCGTCGCGATCCTGCCGCTCGTGAAGCGGATCGGCGCGAAGCTGATCGCGATCACGGGCCGTGCGGAATCGAGCCTCGGCACGCTCGCCGACGTGAACCTGAACGCGGCGGTGTCGAAGGAAGCCTGCCCGCTGAACCTCGCCCCCACCGCGAGCACGACCGCCGCGCTCGCGCTCGGCGACGCGCTCGCCGTCGCGGTGCTCGACGCGCGCGGCTTCGGCTCCGAGGATTTCGCGCGCTCGCATCCGGGCGGCGCGCTCGGCCGGCGCCTGCTCACCCACGTGCGCGACGTGATGCGCTCGGGCGACGACGTGCCGCGCGTCGGGCTCGACGCGACGCTGTCGGACGCCCTGTTCCAGATCACCGCGAAGCGGCTGGGCATGACCGCCGTGGTCGAGCCCGACGGCCGCGTGGCCGGCATCTTCACCGACGGCGACCTGCGCCGCGTGCTCGCGCGCGACGGCGATTTCCGCACGCTGCCGATCGTCGACGTGATGACGCGCGAGCCGCGCACGATCGGCCCCGACCATCTCGCGGTCGAGGCCGTGGAACTGATGGAGCGCCACCGGATCAACCAGATGCTGGTGGTCGATGCCGACGGCGCGCTGATCGGCGCGCTGAACATGCACGACCTGTTTTCGAAGAAGGTGATCTGATGAGCGCAGCGCTGACTGCGGCCGAACGCGCGAGCCGCGTGAAGCTGATGATTTTCGACGTCGACGGCGTGCTGACCGACGGCGGCCTGCTGTTTACCGCGGCCGGCGACGCGATGAAGTCGTTCAATTCGCTCGACGGCCACGGCGTGAAGCTGCTCGGCGAGGCCGGCATCGCGACCGCGATCATCACCGGCCGCCGCTCGGAAATCGTCGCGGCGCGCGCGAAGGAAATGAAGATCGCGCACCTGTTCCAGGGCGTCGAGAACAAGCTCGCCGTGTTCGCCGACCTGATCGCGTCGCTCGGCATCACCGCCGACGCCTGCGGCTACATGGGCGACGACTGGCCCGACCTGCCGGTGATGCTGCGCTGCGGCTTCGCGACGGCACCGGCCAACGCGCACCCCGAGGTGATCGCGCGTGCGCACTGGGTCGCCGAGGCCCGCGGCGGCCACGGCGCGGTGCGCGAGGTCTGCGACGCGATCCTGCGCGCGCAGCGCCGCTACGACGCGCTGCTCGCGGCTGCCTGCGGAGCCTGACGGATGAACACGCATTTCCGCTGGACCCAGCTGCTGCCGCTCGTCGCGGTGGCCGCGCTCGCGGGCATCACGTGGTGGCTGCTGCAGGCGACGCTGCCGCCGCCCGGCGAGGGCGCCGTGCGGCCGAAGCGCCACACGCCCGATTATTTCGCGGACAACTTCTCGGTCACCGAGCTCGACCAGTCGGGCACGACCCAGTACCGGCTGACGGCCGCGAAGCTGATCCATTACGAAGACACCGACAACAGCGACCTGACCGATCCGGCCATGCGCGCGTTCCAGCCCGGCAAGCCGGTCGTGACGACCACCGCGAAGCGCGGCACCGTCAACGGCGACGTGTCGATCGTCGACTTGTACGACGATGCACGCATCCTGCGCGTGGCCGGCGGCGGCGATCCGCAGATGCAGGCCGATTCCCAGCATTTCCGGATCTTCGTCAATGACGATGTGATCCAGACCGAAAAGCCGGTTAAACTTCAGCGCGGCCTGTCGCTCGTCAACGCGACCGACGGCATGAAGTACAACAACGTCACCCGGGTCATCGAGCTTTACGGCAACGTGCGCGGCACGATCGCCGCGGCGGACACGTCCGGCGGCTCGAAAGGTCAATCCAGGTGACGCATCCCTCACGTGACTGCATGAACGAACCGTTCCCTCGACAGAATTCCGGCGGCGCTGCGCGCGCCGTCCGCGCCGCGCTCGCCGCGACGCTCGTGGCGCTCCCGCTCGTCGGGCTGGCGCCGCTCGCCCATGCCGAGAAGGCCGACCAGAACAAGCCGATCAACGTCGAGGCGGACAACCTGACCTATGACGACCTGAAGCAGGTGACGGTCGCGACCGGCAACGTCGTGATCACGAAGGGCACGATCATCATCAAGGGCGACCGCGTCGAAGTGCGCCAGGATCCGGAAGGCTATCAGTACGCGACGTCGTTCGGCAGCGGCAAGAAGCACGCGACGTTCCGCCAGAAGCGCGAAGGCCTCGACGAATACATCGACGGCGACGCCGAGCGCATCGACTACGACGGCAAGCAGGACCTGACGACGCTGACGACCGCCGCGACCGTGCGCCGCCTGCAGGGCACGTCGACGATCGCCGACACCGTGCACGGCAGCGTGATCACGTACGACGGCCAGCGCGACTTCTACACCGCGAAGGGCGGCAAGGACGTCGCGGCGCCGGGCAACCCGAACGGCCGCGTGCGCGCGATGCTGTCGCCGAAGAACGGCGGCCCCGGGCAGCTGAACGGCGCGCCGGCGAAGCTGTCGCCGTCGACCACGATCCAGGGAGCGCCGGGCCAATGAACGCGCTTCCGAACCGCCAGCCGGCCGGCACGACGAGCTCGCTCGTCGTGCGCAACCTGAAGAAACGCTACGGCTCGCGCACCGTCGTCAAGGACGTGTCGCTCGACGTGAAGAGCGGCGAGGTCGTCGGCCTGCTCGGCCCGAACGGTGCCGGCAAGACGACGTCGTTCTACATGATCGTCGGCCTCGTGCCGACGGATGCCGGCGAAATCTCGCTGAACGGCAGCTCGATCAGCCTGCTGCCGATCCACAAGCGCGCGTCGCTCGGCCTGTCGTACCTGCCGCAGGAAGCGTCGGTGTTCCGCAAGCTGACCGTCGAGGAAAACATCCGCGCGGTGCTCGAGCTGCAGCACGGCGAAGACGGCAAGCGCCTGTCGAAGGACGCGATCGCGTCGCGCACCGAGGCGCTGCTCGACGAACTGCAGATCGGCCACCTGCGCGAGAACCCGGCGCTGTCGCTGTCGGGCGGCGAACGCCGTCGCGTCGAGATCGCGCGCGCACTCGCGACCAATCCGAACTTCATCCTGCTCGACGAGCCGTTCGCCGGCGTCGACCCGATCGCGGTGCTCGAGATCCAGAAGATCGTCAAGTTCCTGAAGCAGCGCAACATCGGCGTGTTGATTACCGATCACAACGTCCGGGAAACGCTCGGCATCTGCGACCACGCTTACATCATCAGCGACGGTTCGGTGCTCGCCGCTGGCGCGCCGAGCGAAATCATCGAAAACGAAAGCGTGCGCCGCGTGTACCTCGGCGAACACTTCCGCATGTAAATTCCCCCGTGGCTGGCCGCCCCCGCCCGGCATCGCCGCGCGGGGCGCGCCCGCGTGCCCTGCGGCCCTGCCGCGGCCGGGCGCCGCGCCGCGCGTAATCGCGGATGGCTCAAGGCGCCTGGGTCGTGGCAAACTGCCGGTATGACTCCCTCTCTGCCATGAAAGCCAGCCTTCAACTCCGCCTGTCGCAACACCTGGCGCTGACACCGCAACTGCAGCAGTCGATCCGGCTCCTGCAGCTGTCGACGCTCGAACTGCAGCAGGAAGTCGCGATGGCCGTCGCGCAGAATCCGCTGCTCGAGAACGACGACGAATGGATCGCGAGCCCGCTGCGCGTCGCGGCGGACGGATCGCTGATCGCGCAGACGCCGCCCGGACAGAACACCGAACCGGGCATCACGAACGGCAGCAGCCAGTCGAGCGAACGCGCCGAGCGCGACGAGCCGGCCGGCGCCGACGAATACGACGGCTACGCATCGGGCGACGCCGGCGACGGCCCGCAGTGGAATCTCGACGAGTTCGGCCGCTCGAGCGGTGCCTCGGACGATGACGACCTCCCGCCGCTGCAGGTGCAGGAAGCCGCGACGTCGCTGCGCGACCACCTGTCCGCGCAATTGCGCGTCACGCAGGCCGGGCCGCGCGACCGCGCGCTCGTGATGTTCCTGATCGAATCGCTCGACGACGACGGCTACCTGACCGCCACGCTCGACGAAGTGCTCGCCGACCTGCCGCCCGAACTGGAAATCGACTGCGACGAACTGAATGCGGCGCTCGCGCTGCTGCACAGTTTCGATCCGGCCGGGGTCGGGGCCCGCTCGGCGTCCGAATGCCTGAAGCTGCAGTTGCTGCGCCTCGATCCGTCCCCCACCCGCACGCTCGCGCTGGAGATCGTGTCGCAGCACCTCGAACTGCTCGCCGCGCGCGACTTCACGCGGCTGCGCAAGCAGCTGAAGGCGACCGACGACGCGCTGCGCGACGCGCACGCGCTGATCCGCTCGCTGGAGCCGTTCCCCGGCGCTGCCTACGGCAAGGCCGAGGCCGACTACGTCGTGCCCGACATCATCGTGAAGAAGGCCGGCCAGAACTGGCTCGCGGAACTCAATCCGGAAGTGATGCCGCGCCTGCGGATCAACAACCTGTACGCGAACATCCTGCGCAACAGCCGCGGCGATCCGTCGGCCGGATCGTTGAAACAACAGCTCCAGGAAGCACGCTGGCTGATCAAGAACATCCAGCAGCGATTCGACACGATCCTGCGTGTCGCGCAGGCTATTGTCGAACGTCAGAAGAACTTCTTTGCGCATGGCGAAATTGCCATGCGCCCCTTGGTTTTGCGGGAAATAGCTGATACGCTGGGCCTACACGAGTCGACTGTCAGCCGTGTGACAACCGGGAAGTACATGCTGACCCCGTTCGGGACGCTGGAATTCAAGTACTTCTTCGGATCACACGTTTCGACCGACACCGGAGGCGCCGCATCGTCGACCGCCATCCGAGCCCTGATCAAGCAACTGATAGGAGCTGAAGACCCAAAATCGCCACTTTCGGACAGCCGCATTGCCGAGCTGCTGGCAGAACAGGGATTCGTGGTTGCGCGCCGCACGGTCGCCAAGTATCGCGAAGCCCTCAAAATCCCGGCAGTGAATCTGCGCAAGTCTCTTTAAGCCTGCTGCCTGCCCGGCGGCAGGCGTGTTCCGGCCACCGCGCATTCGGGGAACAGGCCGGGCGACTTGTCCGCGAATTTGCCGCGCCATGCGGCAGGGGCAAGTCGACCGGAGCGCCGCCTCGATGCGGCCGCGTGGTCACTCGCTTGGAGAAGCACTATGAACCTGAAGATCAGTGGACATCATCTCGAAGTCACGCCTGCAATTCGCGAATACGTGATCACCAAGCTGGACCGGGTGCTACGGCATAGCGATCAGGTGATCGATGGCACTGTGATCCTCTCGGTCGACAATCACAAGGAAAAGGACAAGCAGCAGCGCGCGGAAATCAACCTGCACCTGAAGGGCAAGGACATCTTCGTCGAAAGCGCAAACGGCAACCTGTACGCTGCGATCGATCTGCTGATCGACAAGCTGGATCGCCAGGTCGTCAAGCACATGGAGCGTCTGCAGACCCATGCGCACGACCCGATCAAGCTGCAGCCGTCGATCGACCAGATCGAACTGCCGCCGCAATAACGTTCACCGCAACACACACGCCGCCCGGTTCGCCGGGCGTTTTTTTTGTGTCCAAGCGGCAGTGGTGCGACCGGTCCGTCCATGCCGCGCCACGCACGCGGCTGTGCTCTATAATGTTCCGGTTATCGCCGGGGGGCGTTGGGTGCGGTAGCTGTCGTGCAGGTTTCCGATGCCGAACGCCTTGATATCGCCGAACATGGAAAATCAGTCTGCCGCCGCAAGGAGACCCCAGGCCGCCCAATCGCCTGCCAACATGAATCGCCTAGCCAAAATCCTGCCCATAGAGAACGTCGTCATCGACCTCTCCGTCACCAGCAAGAAACGCGTCTTCGAACAAGCCGGGCTGATCTTCGAGAATCAGAACGGCATCGCCCGCAGCACCGTCACGGACAACCTGTTCGCGCGCGAGCGCCTCGGCTCGACCGGGCTCGGCGAAGGCGTCGCGATTCCGCACGGGCGCATCAAGGGGCTCAAGCATCCGCTCGCCGCCTTCGTGCGGCTCGCCGACGCGATCCCGTTCGAAGCGCCCGACGGCCAGCCGGTCGGTCTCCTGATTTTCCTGCTCGTCCCCGAGCAAGCCACCCAGCAGCACCTCGAGATCCTGTCGGAAATCGCGCAACTGCTGTCCGATCGCGACGCGCGAGAGCGTCTGCACAACGAAACGGATCTCGCCGAGTTGCATCGCCTGCTCACTCAGTGGCAACCTTGAGTTGATCCGGGCGGATTATTTTCCCGAACGAGGCGGCACACGCCGCCGACCAGGGCCGCCCGGCGCCGGTCCGGCATGGCGACGCCCGTCGCCGCGCGCATGCACCGGCTCATTGGAGTGACGAGAGTCATGGATACGTCCAGCATCAACGCCCAGAGCATCTTCGACGACAACGCGGCCACGCTGAAACTGAGCTGGCTGACGGGGCATGAAGGCTGGGAGCGCGGTTTTTCGGCCGACACCGTCGGCAACGCGACGTCGAGCGCCGACCTCGTCGGCCACCTGAACCTGATCCACCCGAACCGGATCCAGGTGCTCGGCGAAGCCGAAATCGACTACTACCAGCGGCAGACCGACGAAGACCGTTCGCGCCACATGGCCGAGCTGATCGCGCTCGAACCGCCGTTCCTCGTCGTCGCCGGCGGCGCCGCCGCGCCGCCCGAGCTCGTGCTGCGCTGCACGCGCTCGTCCACGCCGCTGTTCACGACGCCGATGTCGGCCGCCGCGGTGATCGACAGCCTGCGGCTCTACATGTCGCGCATCCTCGCGCCGCGCGCGACCCTGCACGGCGTATTCCTCGACATCCTCGGGATGGGCGTGCTGCTCACCGGCGACTCCGGGCTCGGCAAGAGCGAACTCGGCCTCGAACTCATCAGTCGCGGCCACGGCCTCGTCGCCGACGACGCCGTCGACTTCGTCCGACTTGGCCCCGATTTCGTCGAAGGCCGCTGCCCGCCGCTGCTGCAGAACCTGCTCGAAGTGCGCGGCCTCGGCCTGCTCGACATCAAGACGATCTTCGGTGAAACCGCGGTGCGCCGGAAAATGAAGCTGAAGCTGATCGTCCAGCTCGTGCGCCGCCCGGACGGCGAATTCCAGCGGCTGCCGCTGGAAAGCCAGACGGTCGACGTGCTCGGTTTGCCGATCAGCAAGGTCACGATCCAGGTCGCGGCCGGCCGCAACCTCGCGGTGCTGGTCGAGGCGGCCGTGCGGAACACGATCCTGCAGTTGCGCGGCATCGACACGTTGCGCGATTTCATGGATCGGCAACGACTCGCGATGCAGGATCCCGACAGCCAGTTCCCCGGCAAGCTCGTGTAACCGCCCCGCGCCGGCCTCGCAGCGCCGACGCGTCGAGCCGGTGCTATGATGAAACGTCAGGATTCTCTGCTTCCCATGCGCATCGTCCTCATCACCGGCATCTCCGGCTCAGGCAAGTCCGTCGCGCTGAACGCGCTCGAAGACGCAGGCTACTACTGCGTCGACAACCTGCCGCCGCACGTGCTCCCCGAACTCGCCCGCTACCTGGCCGACGGCGGCCAGCATCGGCTCGCGGTCGCGATCGATGCGCGTTCGAGCGCATCGCTGGACGAAATGCCCGGCCTGATCCGCTCGCTGTCGCTCGAGCACGATGTCCGCGTGCTATTTCTCAACGCAAGCACGCAGGCGCTGATCCAGCGCTTCTCCGAAACGCGCCGGCGCCATCCGCTGTCCGGCTCGCCGTCGCACGACGCGAACGTCGGGCTGCTGTCGTCGCTCGAGGAAGCGATCGAGCGCGAACGCGACCTGGTCGCGCCGCTCGCCGAATTCGGCCACCAGATCGATACGAGCACGCTGCGCGCGAACGTGCTGCGCACGTGGGTCAAGCGCTTCATCGAGCAGAAGAACAACGACCTGATGGTGATGTTCGAGTCATTCGGCTTCAAGCGCGGCGTGCCGCTCGATGCCGACCTGATGTTCGACGTGCGCGCGCTGCCGAACCCGTACTACGACCATGAGCTGCGCCCGCTCACCGGGCTGGACCAGCCGGTCATCGCCTTTCTCGACGCACTGCCGATCGTCCACCAGATGATCGACGACATCCATGCGTTCCTGATGAAATGGCTGCCGCACTTTCGTGAAGACAACCGCAGCTACCTGACCGTCGCCATCGGCTGCACGGGCGGTCAGCATCGCTCGGTGTTCATCGCGGAAACGCTCGCCGCGCGCCTCGCGCACGATGCGAACGTGATCGTGCGGCATCGTGACGCGCCGGTGGATGTCGACGCGTCGTCGCGGCTCGTCACCGAGGTCGAACGACCTTAGCGACACCGCCCTCTCTCCGGCGCGCCATGTCCACCCTATCGACCACCCTGATCGACCTGCCGCTGTTTCCGCTGCATACGGTGCTGTTCCCCGGTGGCTTGCTGCCGCTCAAGGTGTTCGAGGCGCGCTATCTCGACATGTCGCGCGCGTGCCTGCGCGACGACGCGCCGTTCGGCGTGTGCCTCCTGAAGAGCGGGCCCGAAGTCGCGCAGGACGGCGCCGTGTCGGTGCCCGAGACGATCGGCTGCATGGCGCGCATCACCGAGTGCGACACCGGCGAATTCGGGATGCTGTACCTGCAGGCGATCGGCACGCAGCGATTCGAATTGCTGTCGTATCGCGTCGAAAGCAACGGGCTGCTGGTCGGGATCGCGGAACCGCTGCCCGACGACATCCCGCTCGAAGGCGAACAGGCGCTCGCGCAATTCGGCTCGTGCGCCGAGGTGCTCGAGCGCATCATCGAAGCGCTGAAGAAATCCGAACCGGACAAGATGCCGTTCGCCGAACCGTTCCGCCTCGACGACCCGAGCTGGGTGTCGAACCGCCTCGCGGAACTGCTGCCGCTCGACCTGCGCGCACGGCAGAAGCTGATGGAGTTTCCGGATGTCGGCGCGCGGATCGACGCCGTGCACCACGTGCTCGACCGACACGGCTGGCTGTAAGTAAGCCGCGGCCGGCCAGCCGCGTCGCACCGGCGTCGCCGGGCGGATCATCCTGCGGGCGAGCCGACCGCATCGGCCCGGCACTTCCGTAGGCACGCCCCGCGCCCCTTCCCCTTCGTTACAGCAGCGGCCCGCTCAGCGCATCGAGCAGCTTGCGCACGGGCGCCGGCACGCCGTACGCATCGAGCCCGGCGAGCGGCACCCACGCCGTCTCGGCATCCTGTGCGTGCGCGAGCGGCAGCCCGCCGCTTGTCATGTCGCTCAGCCGCGGCTCGATCTCGAGCCGGAAATGCGTGAACGTGTGCGTGAACGGCGCGAGCGGCACCGGGCCGCCGCCGCCGAAGCCACGTGCGAGTTCCGCGAGCGCCACATCGCCGTCCGCCTGCGGCAGGCACCACAGGCCGCCCCAGATGCCGGCCGGCGGACGCCGTTCGAGCAGCACGGCGTCGCCGTCGCGCAGCACGAGCATCCAGGTCTTGCGCGTCGGCACGGCCTTCTTCGGCCGCGCGGCCGGCAGTTCGCGCTGGCGGCCCGTCGATTGCGCGACGCAGTCGCCCGCGAACGGACAGCGCGCGCAATCCGGCTTGCCGCGCACGCACAGTGTCGCGCCGAGATCCATCAGCCCCTGCGTATAGGCACTCACGTCGGCCGCGTTCGCGGCATCCGGCAGCAGCGATTCGGCCAGCGCCCACAAGTCGTTCTCGACGCGCTTCTCGCCCGGAAAGCCTTCGACGCCGAACACGCGCGCCAGCACGCGCTTCACGTTGCCGTCGAGGATCGTCGCGCGCGCACCGTATGCGAACGACGCGATCGCCGCGGCCGTCGAACGGCCGATGCCGGGCAGTTCGGCGAGCGCTTCCGGCGTCGACGGGAATACGCCGCCATGTTCGGCGACGACGACCTGCGCGCAGCGGTGCAGATTGCGCGCGCGCGAGTAGTAGCCGAGCCCGGCCCACAGCGCCATCACGTCGTCGGACGGCGCGGCCGCGAGCGCGGCGACGTCGGGAAAGCGCTCGAGAAAGCGCGTGTAATACGGCACGACGGTCGAGACCTGCGTCTGCTGCAGCATGATTTCCGACAGCCAGATCCAGTAGGGATCGCGGGTGTTCTGCCACGGCAGGTCGTGGCGGCCGTGCTCGCGCTGCCACGCGATCAGGCGCGTGGCGAACGTGCGATGCAGCGGCGTGACGGGGAACGGAGCGGGAGCGATGCGGGGCGGCTTCAAGTGTTCGAATCTTTGGAAAAAGGTTACAACGCGGGGCTCAACGCTGGCAGGTCGGGCAGTAATAGGTCGAACGCTGACCCTGCACGATCTGGCGGATCGGCGTGCCGCAGACGCGGCACGGCAGCCCCGCACGATCGTAGACGAAGCAGTCGAGCTGGAAATAGCCGCTTTCGCCGTTGCTGCCGACGAAATCGCGCAGCGTGCTGCCGCCGCGCTCGATCGCGTCGGCGAGCGTCGCGCGCACCGCGTCGGCCAGCCGCTCATAGCGCGGCAGCGACACCTTGCCGGCGGCGGTCGTCGGCCGGATGCCCGCGCGAAACAGGCTCTCCGACGCATAGATGTTGCCGACGCCGACGACCATGTCGCCCGCGAGCAGCGCCTGCTTGACCGACACCGTGCGGCCGCGCGTGCGCGCGTGCAGCAGCGCGCCGGTGAACGCCGGCGAGAACGGCTCGACGCCGAGACTCGCGAGCAGCGGATGCGCATGCACGTCGCCGGCTTCGCGCGGGTGCCACAGCACGGCGCCGAAACGGCGCGGATCACGGAACCGCAGCACGAATTCGTCGAAGATCCAGTCGATGTGGTCGTGTTTCGCGGCCACCGGCACGCCGGCCGCGGGCAGCACGCGCAGCGTGCCCGTCATCCCGAGATGGACGATGAACCAGCCCGCGTCGACCTCGAACAGCAGATACTTGCCGCGACGCTCGACGGCGAGCACCTCGCGCGCGCGCAACTGCTCGGCGAGCCCCGCCGGCACGGGCCAGCGCAGCATCGCGGTACGGACGTCGACACGCTCGACGCGGCGGCCCGCGACAAAGGGCTCGATGCCCCGGCGCGTGACTTCGACTTCTGGCAACTCTGGCATGTTCTACGGGTCTGAGACTGGATTCACGATCGTGCGTGTATTGTAGCGAGCGCGTTACAATCGGTTGAAACATCGAACGGATTTCCATGACCCTGCCCTCGAAGCTGCTTCTGAAGCGCCCCGCCGCCGAGCGCGGTGTGCGTGCCTTCCCGGTCCGCCGTGCGCTCGGCGCCGCGCTGTTCGCCGCCTGGACCCTCACCGCCTTCCCGGCTCACGCGCAGGATCCGGCATCGGACGACGCGGAGCCGCAGGGCGCGTTCGAGCACGTGATGCCGGACGAGCAGAAGAATCTCCCGGGCGTCCCGCTGACGAGCCAGATCGTCTACCAGGTACTGGCCGCCGAGGTCGCGCTTCAGCGCAACCAGCCGGCGCCGGCCTACCAGACCTACCTCGCGCTCGCCCGCGACACGCGCGATCCGCGCATGGCGCAGCGTGCGACCGAGATCGCGCTCGGCGCGCAAAGCCCGGCCGACGCGCTGTCCGCGGCCAATCTCTGGCGCCAGTACGCACCGGATTCGAACCGCGCATCGCAAGTCGACGCCGCGCTGCTGGTGCTCGCCGGCAAGCCGGCCGACGCGCAGCCGATGCTCGCGCGCGAACTGGCCCGCGCGAGCGGCGAGACGCGCGGCCCCGCGATCCTCGCGCTGCAGGCGCTGCTGGTGCGCGGCGCGGACCGCGTCGGCGGCCTCGCGGTGCTGAAGGACATGCTGAAGAACGACATGAACCGTCCCGAGGCGCAGCTCGCGATCGCGCGGCAGCAGCTCGCGGTCGACGACAAGGAAGGCGCCGCGCAGTCGCTGAAGCGGGCGCTGCAGATCCGCCCCGACTATCTGCCGGCGGCGCTGATGCTGTCGCAGATGGGGCCTGCCGAGCGCGCGGCCGGCATCACGTCGTTCGAGAAATATGTTCAGCAGAATCCGAAGTCGCGCGATGCGCGCCTCGCACTGTCGCAGCTCTACCTCGCCGACGACCGCCTCGACGACGCGCAGAAGCAGTTCGAGACGATGCGCAAGCTCGACGCGAAGGACCCGACGCCGCTGATGGCGCTCGCGCTGATCAAGATTCAGCAGAAGAAACTCGACGACGCGAACGCGTACCTGAAACAGTACGTACAGCTCGGCGACAAGCAGCCGAACCTCGACGTCGGCCAGGGCTACATCTACCTCGCGCAGATCTCGATCGAACAGGGCAATGACGCGCAGGCGTCGCAATGGCTCGACAAGGTCGACCAGACGAGCCAGCACTACCTGCCCGCGCAGATCACGCGCGCGCAGCTGCTGCAGAAACAGGGCAAGACCGACGAGGCCCGCAAGGTGCTCGACAACCTGCCGATCAGCGATCCGCGCGATGCGGCCGTGGTCGCACGCACCGACGCGTCGATCCTGTTCACCGCGAAGCGCTATCCGGAAGCCGAGGCGCGACTCGCGCAGGCAGTCCAGGACTTCCCGGACGATCCCGACCTGCGCTACGACTACGCGATGGCAGCCGAGAAAACGGGCCACTACGCGGCAATGGAAAAGCAGCTGCGCGAGCTGATGCGCACGCAGCCCGACAACCCGCAGGCGTACAACGCGCTCGGCTATTCGCTGGCCGATCGCAACCAGCGCCTGCCCGAAGCCAGCAAGCTGATCGACAAGGCACTGTCGCTCGCGCCGAACGATGCGTACATCATGGACAGCCTCGGCTGGGTGAAGTACCGGATGGGCGACGCGGCCGGCGCGGCGAAGGTGCTGCGGCGCGCGTACGAGCTTCAGCCGAACGCCGAGATCGGCGCGCACCTCGGCGAAGTGCTGTGGAAGAGCGGCGCGCAGGACGACGCGCGCACCGCGTGGCGTGCCGCGCAGAAGCTCGAGCCCGACAACGACACGCTCGTGCAGACGCTCAAGCGCCTGCAGATCAACGGCCTCTGATGCGGATGTTCCCGATGCTTTCCCTGTCTTCCCGCGCGCTGCGCACGCTGGCCGCGGCCGGCGCCGCGCTCGCGCTCGCCGGCTGCGCGAGCACGCCGCCGTCGGCGAATGCGCCGGCCGGCGCCGTGCTGCAGACGGCCGCGACGCACGCGTACCACGGCCGTTTCGCGGTGCAGTACAACGATCGTCTCGGCCGACCGCAGAACGTGTACGGCAACTTCGACTGGCAGGAGCACGGCGACGACGTGTCGCTGGAGCTGCGCAGCCCGCTCGGCCAGACGCTCGCCGTCGTGAAATCGACACCGCAGGCCGCGTCGCTCGAACTGCCGAACCGCCAGCCGCAATACGCGACGGACGTCGGCGAGCTGATGCAGAACACGCTCGGCTTCTCGCTGCCGCTGGCGGGCCTGCGCTACTGGCTGCTGCCGACACCCGCACCCGCGACGCCCGCGCAGACGGTGCGCGACCCGGCCGACACGACGCACGTCAAGCAGATCCGCCAGGACGGCTGGACGATCGACTATCTCGCCTACGCGGACGCACCGGCCACGGGCGTCAAACGCGTCAACCTCGTGCGCGCGACACCGCCGCTCGACATCAAGCTCGTGCTCGACCAGTAAGCACGTGAACCTAGCCCCGACATACGCATGACCGATTCGACCCGCTCGCTGCGCAACTGCCTTGCGCCCGCGAAACTCAACCTGTTCCTGCACATCACCGGCCGCCGCCCGAACGGCTATCACGATCTGCAGAGCGTGTTCCAGCTGCTGAACTGGGGCGACACGCTGCATTTCACGCTGCGCGACGACGGTCGCGTCGCACGCGTCACCGACGTGCCGGGCGTGCCCGAGGAAAGCGATCTCGTCGTGCGCGCGGCCAACCTGCTGAAAACGCACACGGGCACCGCGGCCGGCGTCGACATCGAGATCGACAAGCGCCTGCCGATGGGCGCGGGCCTCGGCGGCGGCAGCTCGGATGCGGCAACGACGCTGCTCGCGCTGAACCGCCTGTGGCAACTGAACCTGCCGCGCGCGGAACTGCAGTCGCTCGCGGTGAAACTCGGTGCCGATGTTCCGTTTTTTGTTTTTGGAAAAAATGCGTTCGCAGAGGGTATCGGAGAAGAATTAGCTGAGGTAGAATTGCCGACTCGCTGGTTTTTGGTTGTGACGCCGCGAGTTCATGTCCCCACCGCTGAAATTTTTTCAGACGAGTTGTTGACAAGAGATACAAAGCGAGTCACAATTACAGACTTTCTTGCACAGCAAAACAGCGATGCGGGATGGCCAGACAGCTTCGGCCGGAACGATATGCAGCAAGTTGTGACAAGTAAGTACGCGGAAGTTGCGCAGGTGGTCAAATGGTTGTATAATGTGACCCCCGCGAGGATGACCGGCTCCGGAGCAGGCGTGTTTGCAGCGTTTCATAGCAAGCACGAGGCAGAAGCGGCGCAAGCCAAGCTGCCCACCGGTTGGAACGGTGCAGTTGCCGAGAGCCTGAACGAGCATCCGCTCTTCGCTTTCGCGTCATGAAGTTTTGCTTTGCCGGATGGCCTACAAGTCCGGTGAAGTTATCAGTTGAGTGTAGGGGAGTCGCCAAGTTGGTCAAGGCACCGGATTTTGATTCCGGCATGCGAGGGTTCGAGTCCTTCCTCCCCTGCCAAAAATTTTCCCGCATTTCCCGCCTAAGCCTGAAGCAGGTGCACGATGAGCAGCCACAGCCATGATGGCTTGATGGTCTTTACTGGCAACGCGAATCCCGCGCTCGCCCAGGAAGTCGTCAATATCCTTGGAATCCCCCTCGGCAAAGCAATGGTCAGCCGTTTCTCCGACGGTGAGATCCAGGTCGAGATCCAGGAAAACGTGCGCGGCAAGGACGTCTTCGTCCTGCAATCCACGTGCGCGCCGGCAAACGACAACCTGATGGAACTGATGATCATGGTCGATGCGCTCAAGCGCGCATCCGCCGGCCGGATCACCGCTGCCATCCCCTACTTCGGCTATGCCCGCCAGGACCGCCGCCCGCGTTCGGCGCGCGTCGCGATCTCGGCGAAGATCGTCGCGAACATGCTGGAAATCGCCGGCGTCGAGCGGATCATCACGATGGATCTGCACGCCGACCAGATTCAAGGCTTCTTCGACATCCCGGTCGACAACATCTACGCAACGCCGATCCTGCTGGGTGACCTGCGCAAGCAGAACTACTCGGATCTGCTCGTCGTGTCGCCGGACGTCGGCGGCGTGGTCCGCGCCCGGGCGCTCGCGAAGCAGCTCAACTGCGATCTCGCGATCATCGACAAGCGTCGCCCGAAGGCGAACGTCGCCGAAGTGATGAACATCATCGGTGAAGTCGAAGGCCGCACCTGCGTGATCATGGACGACATGGTCGATACGGCCGGCACGCTCTGCAAGGCCGCGCAAGTGCTGAAGGATCGCGGTGCGAAGCAGGTGTTCGCATACGCGACGCACCCGGTTCTGTCGGGTGGCGCCGCCGAGCGTATCGCCGCATCGGCACTCGACGAGCTGGTCGTCACCGATACGATCCCGCTGTCGGCCGAATCGCTGTCCTGCTCGAAGATCCGCTCGCTGACGAGCGCGAGCCTGCTGGCCGAAACGTTCTCGCGGATTCGCCGCGGCGACTCGGTGATGTCGCTGTTCGCGGAATCCTGATCGCGGAACGACACGATATAGCATGCGCAGAAAGCGAAGCGGCAACGCTTCGCTTTTTGCACAATCGGACGGGATAGACGAAACCCCGTCCGTTTCATCGGGGGCCGCCATTTCGCCGGCCCCGTTTTACTGCCTGGTCGCGGGCAGCAAATGGAGAATCACATGAAAGTCGTCGCTTTCGAGCGCCAACAGCAAGGTACGGGTGCGAGCCGCCGCCTGCGCAACGCCGGTAAGACCACGGGTATCGTCTACGGTGGCGAAGCAGCCCCGCAAAAGATCGAACTGGATCACAACGCGCTGTGGCACGCCCTGAAGAAGGAAGCCTTCCACTCGTCGATCCTCGACCTGGAAGTCGCTGGCCAGTCGCAACAGGTTCTGCTGCGCGACGTGCAATACCACCCGTTCAAGCAACTCGTGCTGCACGTGGACTTCCAGCGCGTCGACGCGAAGAAGAAGCTGCACACGAAGGTACCGCTGCACTTCCTGAACGCTGAAGTCAGCCCGGCAGTGAAGCTGTCGAGCGCAATCGTCTCGCACGTCGCGACGGAAATCGAAGTCGAGTGCCTGCCGTCGGCCCTGCCGGAATTCCTCGAAGTCGATCTGTCGAAGATCGAAGCAGGTCAGTCGCTGCACGCGAAGGACATCGCACTGCCGAAGGGCGTGACGCTGGTCGCGCACGTCGACGCGGAAAACCCGGTTGTCGCATCGGCGACGGTCCCGGCTGGTGCCGTGTCGGACGCAGCAGGCGAAGGCGAAACGCCGGCTGCCTAAGCGGCTGCCCACGCGCCATTCGATCCGTTTCACGAAACGGTCGACGCAACCCGCCGCGGCTTGCCCGGCGGGTTTTTCTTTTTCTGCGCCCAGGCGGGCGCTGCCGCCTACGAAACGTCATGATCAAACTGATCGTCGGCCTCGGCAATCCCGGGGCGGAATACACCGCGACGCGCCACAACGCCGGCTTCTGGCTGATCGACCAGCTCGCCCGCGAAGCCGGCGCGACGCTGCGCGACGAGCGCCGCTTTCACGGCTTCTACGCAAAAGCGCGCCTGCACGGCGAGGAAGTCCACCTGCTCGAGCCGCAAACCTACATGAACCGCTCCGGCCAGTCGGTCGTCGCGCTCGCGAATTTCTTCAAGATCCTGCCCGACCAGATCCTCGTCGCCCACGACGAACTCGATCTGCCGCCCGGCACCGTGAAGCTGAAGCTCGGCGGCGGCAGCGGCGGCCACAACGGCCTGAAGGACATCTCCGCGCATCTGTCGTCGCAACAGTACTGGCGCCTGCGCATCGGCATCGGCCATCCGCGCGACCTGATCCCGGAAGGCGCGCGCGCCGGCGCGAAACCCGACGTCGCGAACTTCGTGCTGAAGCCGCCGCGCCGCGAGGAGCAGGACGTGATCGACGCATCGATCGAACGCGCGCTCGCCGTGATGCCGATGGTCGTCAAGGGCGAACTCGACCGCGCGACGATGCAGCTGCATCGCAACTGAACCCGCGCTGCACCGGCGCGGTGCAATGTGCCGCCCGGTTGCGCCGGGCAGCCCCGCCCTGCCGCGCAATTGCGCACTGCAACGCCCACATGCGGTAATCTGGTCGCTTTTGCCCGTCAGGAGCCAAGCGGTGAGCCGTTACTGGAGCGACGTCGTTCAGCAACTCGTGCCTTACGTGCCGGGCGAACAGCCCGCGCTCGCACACCCCGTCAAGCTGAACACCAACGAGAATCCCTATCCGCCTTCGCCGCGCGTCGTCGCGGCGATCGCACGCGAACTCGGCGATACCGGCGACACGCTGCGCCGCTATCCCGATCCGCTCGCGCGCGCACTGCGCGAGACGGTCGCGGCCCATCACCGCATCAAGCCCGAACAGGTCTTCGTCGGCAACGGCTCCGACGAAGTGCTCGCGCATGCATTCCAGGCACTGCTCAAGCATGACCGGCCGCTGCGCTTTCCCGACATCTCGTACAGCTTCTACCCGACCTACGCGCGCCTGTATGGCGTAGAGACTTCGATCGTGCCGCTCGCGGACGACTTCTCGATCCGGGTCGAAGACTATCTCGACGACGCGGGCGGCGTGCTGTTCCCGAACCCGAACGCGCCGACCGGGCGCGCGCTGCCGCTCGCGGACATCGAGCGGATCGCGGCCGCGAACCCGTCGTCGGTCGTGCTGATCGACGAGGCGTATGTCGATTTCGGCGCGCAATCCGCGATCACGCTGATCGACCGCCATCCGAACCTGCTCGTCGTGCACACGACGTCGAAGGCGCGCTCGCTCGCGGGCATGCGCGTCGGCTTTGCGTTCGGCGATGCCGCGTTGATCGACGCACTGAACCGCGTGAAGGACAGCTTCAATTCCTATCCGCTCGACCGGCTCGCGCAGGCCGCGGCGCAGGCGGCATACGAAGACACCGACTATTTCGGCGCGACCTGCCGGCGCGTGATCGACAGCCGCACGCGGCTCACGCACGCGCTCGAGGCGCTCGGTTTCGAGGTCGTGCCGTCGGCCGCGAATTTCGTGTTCGCGCGCCATCCCGCGCACGATGCGGGCACGATCGCGGCACAGCTAAAGGACCGGGAAATTTTCGTGCGGCACTTCCGGGCGCCGCGCATCGACCAGCACTTGCGCATCACCGTCGGCACCGACGCCGAATGCGACGCGCTCGTCGCGGCATTGCGCGAGCTGATCGGCTGAAACGGTAGCGAAAGCTGAAACGGAACCGGCGCCGAACGGCGCCGGCCAAGGAAATCGTGACGTCGAGACGCGCGCGACGTCACCAGCGCGTCACTGCGCGTCGTCGCCCTTCGCGGCGGTCAACGCGTGATACTTCGCCATCAACTGCGCGTGCGATTCGTCGTGCTGCGGATCGCGCGGAATGCATTCGACCGGACACACCTGCTGGCACTGCGGCTCGTCGAAATGGCCGACGCACTCGGTGCACTTGTTCGGGTCGATCACGTAGATATCCGGGCCCATCGAAATCGCGCCGTTCGGGCACTCGGGCTCGCACACGTCGCAATTGATGCACTCGTCGGTAATCATCAAAGACATACTGATCTCACTTCTTCAGGCCGGCGGCCGGCTTCACGACGAAACCGGCCGGCGCCGCGTCACGCGGCCGGGCCTCCCATCGCAGTGACCTTCTCGGTCAGCCACTTCTCGACGGACGGGAACACGAACTTGCTGACATCGCCGCCCAACTGCGCGATTTCGCGCACGATCGTCCCCGAGATGAACTGGTACTGATCGGACGGCGTCATGAACATCGTCTCGACGTCGGGCAACAGATAGCGGTTCATCCCCGCCATCTGGAACTCGTATTCGAAATCGGACACGGCACGCAGGCCGCGCACGATCACGCGCGCGTTGTTGATGCGGACGAAATCCTTCAGCAGGCCCGTGAAACTCATGACCTTCACGTTCGGATAATGGCCGAGCACCTCGTTCGCAATCGTCAGACGTTCTTCGAGCGAGAAGAACGGCTTCTTCGCGCGGCTGTCGGCGACACCCACCACCAGCGTATCAAAAATGCTCGACGCACGCCGCACGAGGTCTTCGTGCCCGCGCGTCAGCGGATCGAACGTACCGGGATACACGGCGACTACCATGTCGCTCCTCCTGTCATCACGCAAACGGGGTGGCAGCCGTGCGACGCGCACGCCACTGCCGAGATGGGCATGCGTCGCCTTTGCCGCGCGCCGCCTCGTATGGAACGCGCATTATTCATCATTTTCGCGCCGCAGCAAATGATAGTGAACCGCACCGGCCTTGCCGTGCTTCACCACCTGCCAGCCGGCCAGTGCGTCGTGCGCGGCCGGGTCGAGCTCCGCTCCCGTTTCGACGTACAGCGCCCCATCCGGCGAGACGAGCGGCGCCGCCAGCGCGATCGCGCGATCGAGCACGGCCGGCTCGCCGAACGGCGGATCGAGGAACACGACGTCGAACGCGCCCGGGGTCAGCCCAGCCGCGAGCCGCAGCGCGTCGGCTTCCGCGACCTCGACCGAGCGTGCGCCGAGCTTGTCCTTGATCGTGCGCAGCTGCTGCGCCGCGCGCGGGTGGCGCTCGACCATCACGACGCTCGTCGCGCCGCGCGACGCGGCCTCGAAGCCGAGTGCGCCGGTGCCCGCGAACAGGTCGAGGCAGCGCCGGCCTTCGAGATCCTGGCCGAGCCAGTTGAACAGGGTCTCGCGCACGCGATCGGGGGTCGGCCGCAGGCCGTCGAGATCGAGCACGGCGAGCGGCGTGCGTTTCCAGTCACCGCCGATGATGCGGATCGTGTGCGGCTTGCCGCGGCCGGCGGGGGCCGCCGGGCGGCCGGAAGAGGAACGGGACATACGGAATATCGACAACGGAGGGAACGGGTGCGCACGCGGGCGCACCGCCAAACAGGCGCACGTTACCACAGCGGCGGCACCGACTGACGCGAGTGCCTCGCCGCACTGATAAAATGCACGGTTTCGGCCGTCGTGCGCACGCGCGCCGGCCTCTCCGGCGCTCCGCCCTGGCGGCGCCCCGCCCTCTTCCCGACGTCAGACCATGTTCAGCTTCTTCAAACGATTCAAGAAAACGCAGGAGCCCGACTCCGCGGAATCGCAATCAGCCGACGCGCCGCAACCGGACGAGCCGTCCGACGCGCCCGCCGTCGCCCCCCGCGAGGCGGTCGACGCACCGCAAGCGCCCGCGCAACCGCGACAGGCCGCGCCGGCCGTCGTGATGACGGTCACGCCGACCAACGACGGCAGCGACGAAGTCGTCGAAGCGGTCGAGATCGTGCCGCCGCCGACGCAGGACGCGTCCGCGAAGAAGTCGTGGCTCGCGCGCCTGAAGTCGGGGCTCGCGAAGACGGGCTCGAGCATCACCGGCGTGTTCGTCAACACGAAGATCGACGAGGATCTGTACGAGGAGCTCGAAGCCGCGCTGCTGATGTCCGACGCCGGCGTCGACGCGACCGAGTACCTGCTCGACGCGCTGCGCGAGAAGGTGCGCGCGGGCCGGCTGACCGATCCGCAGCAGGTGAAGGGCGCACTGCACGACCTGCTCGTCGAACTGCTGACACCGCTCGAGAAGTCGCTGATGCTCGGTCGCGCGCAACCGCTCGTGATGATGATCACGGGCGTGAACGGCGCGGGCAAGACCACCAGCATCGGCAAGCTCGCGAAGCACCTGCAGAGCTTCGACCAGTCGGTGCTGCTGGCCGCGGGCGACACGTTCCGCGCGGCCGCGCGCGAACAGCTGGCGGTCTGGGGCGAGCGCAACAACGTGACGGTCGTCCAGCAGGAAAGCGGCGATCCGGCCGCGGTGATCTTCGACGCGGTCAGCGCCGCGCGCGCGCGCAAGATCGACGTGATGATGGCCGACACGGCCGGCCGCCTGCCGACGCAGCTGCACCTGATGGAAGAGCTGAAGAAGGTGAAGCGCGTGATCTCGAAGGCGCACGACGGCGCGCCGCACGAGGTGCTGCTCGTGATCGACGCGAACACGGGCCAGAACGCGCTCACGCAGGTGAAGGCCTTCGACGATGCGCTCGGCCTCACGGGCCTGATCGTCACGAAGCTCGACGGCACCGCCAAGGGCGGGATCCTCGCCGCGATCGCGCGGCAGCGCCCGGTACCCGTCTACTTCATCGGCGTCGGCGAGAAGGTCGAGGACCTGCAGCCGTTTAACGCGGTGGAATTCGCGGACGCGCTGCTCGGCTGAACGCCGCCGGCCCGCATCGCACGGGGCGCCTCCGGGCGCCCTTTTTTCATGCGCGGCCGGAAGCCGTCAGCCCGCGGTCCTTCGCCCGTCGCCCGTCGCCGGCTGCCCGTCGCCCGCTGCCGATCGCCCGCTGCCGGTCGCGTCGTTCAACCTCACTCCGCGTCGGGCTGCACGCCAGGCTCGGCGGCCTTGAACGCATCGAGCGTCGACGCATGATCGGCGATCCGCTGGATCGTCGGAAAGCGTGTCGTATCGATCGAGAACCGGTTCGCGTTGAACACCTGCGGCACGATGCAGATATCGGCGAGCGTCGGCGTGTCGCCGAAGCACAGCTTGCCGGTGCGCGGATCGTTCGCGAGGCGCGTCTCGAGCGACGCGAAACCTGCCTCGATCCAGTGCCGGTACCATTCGTTCTTCGCTTCCTCCGGCACCTTCAGCGTGTGCTTCAGGTACTTCAGCACGCGCAGGTTGTTCAGCGGATGAATCTCGCACGCGACCTGCAGCGCGATCGCCCGCACATACGCACGGTCGACCGGCGCCTTCGGCAGCAGCGCGGGTTCGGGATGCGTTTCCTCGAGATATTCGATGATCGCGAGCGATTGCTGCAGCGTGGCATCGCCGTCGATCAGCGTCGGCACGACGGCATCCGGATTCACCGCGCGATACGCGTCCTTCAGTTGCTCGCCGCCGTCGCGCAGCATGTGCACGGGGACCGTGTCGAACGGCAGCTGCTTCAGGTTCAGGGCGATCCGCACGCGGTACGACGCGGAACTGCGGAAATAGCTGTAAAGCTTCATGGGTGTCTCTCTGTGGGTCGTATTCGGCCGGTAACGGCGCCTGCAGCGCACGCACGGCACCGCCGGGAACCCGAGTTTAGCGCGCCGCGCGGCGGCGGCGCGCGCAGCCGCGCTTGGGCGAGCCGCGCCCATGCGATACTCGGGGCATTCCTTACCGCTCACCGCGCGGCCCGATGCCGGCCGCCCGCCCCACGCCCCGATGACCGCTCCCCACGACTCCGCCACCTCGTCGTTCCCTTGCGCCCGCTTCATCAAGGAAATCGGCCGCGGCCCGAACGGCGCACGCGCGCTGTCCGCCGAAGACACGTTCGAGCTCTATCGCGCGATGCTCGATGCACGCGTGTCGGACGTCGAACTCGGCGCGATCCTGATCGCGTATCGCCTGAAGGGCGAAAGCGCCGACGAACTGTCCGCGATGCTCGCCGCCGCGCAGGCGTCGTTCGAACCCGTGCACGTGCAGGATGCCGCCTTCCGCCCTGTGTCGATCCCGAGCTACAACGGCGCGCGCAAGCAGCCGAACCTGGTGCCGCTGCTCGCGCTGCTGCTCGCGCGCGAAGGCGTGCCGGTGCTCGTGCACGGCGTCGAGCGCGATCCGGGCCGCGTGACGAGCGCAGAGATCTTCTCGGCGCTGTCGATCGCGCCGTCGAAGTCGCACGACGCGATCGAGGACATGCTCGCCGAGCGCCGGGTCGCGTTCGCGCCGATCGACGCGCTGGCGCCGCGCATCGCGCGTCTGCTGGCGCTGCGCGGCGTGCTCGGCGTGCGCAACTCCACGCACACGCTCGTGAAGATCCTGCAGCCGTTCGCACCGGCCGGGCTGCGGCTCGTCAACTACACGCATCCGCCGTACCGCGACAGCCTCGCGCAACTGTTCCGCGATCATCCGCACGCCGCGCGCGGCGGTGCGCTGCTCGCGCGCGGCACCGAAGGCGAAGCGGTGGCCGACACGCGGCGCCAGGTGCAGGTCGACTGGCTGCACGACGGCGTGTGCGACACGCTGATCGAGCCCGAGCGCTCGTCGAGCGACGCACCGCCCGTCGCGCTGCCCGAATCGCGCGATGCAGCGACCACGGCCGCGTGGACGGACGCCGTGCTGCGCGGCGAAATTCCGGTGCCCGACGCGCTTGCGCGGCAGGTCGACACGATCGTGCGGATCACCCGGATCGCACCGTGACCGGCATCCCGGGCCGGCGTGCTGTCGCGCCGGCCTTTCAACCGACCATTTGACACGCACCCGCATCCTGGCATAGAGTGGTCGCCATGCGTTCCTTTCCGAACACCCTCCGAATTACCTCCGGCCGCCTAGCGCGGTCGCTATCGCTACGACTAGCCTAAGGCTGTCTTAGCGCCGTGTGCTGTCCGCACGGTCCCTCCCTGCAGTTCCTCGCAGCACCCTTCTCGCAGTTTTTACAACCCGAAGTCGTCAGCATTCGTCCGTCTATCCGTCGGTCGATTCGCGAAGATCATCCGCATCCGCAGCGCGTTTCCGGCGCCACGGTGCGAGGCAGCGCCTACCGTCGCCCATGCCGCCCGTCTTCGCTCGCGACTTGAGACCCGAGGTCCAGAAGATGAAGCGCAACCCGCAAGACAAGTATCGTCCGTTCGAACCCGTCCGCATCAATGGCCGCCGCTGGCCGACCCGCACCATCGAGCGTGCGCCGGTCTGGATGAGCACCGACCTGCGCGACGGCAACCAGTCGCTGATCGAGCCGATGAGCATCGAACAGAAGCTGGAGTTCTTCGACATGCTGGTCGCGATCGGTTTCAAGGAGATCGAAGTCGGTTTTCCGTCGGCGTCGCAAACCGACTTCGATTTCGTCCGCAAGCTGATCGACGAGAAGCGGATCCCCGACGACGTGACGATCGAAGTGCTCGTGCAGTCGCGCGAAGACCTGATCGCGCGCACCTTCGACGCGCTCGAAGGCGTGCCGCGCGCGATCGTGCACCTGTACAACGCGATCTGCCCGTCGTTCCGGCGCATCGTGTTCGGGATGTCGAAGGACGACGTGAAGGCGCTCGCGGTCGACGGCACGCGACTCATCAAGGAACACGCGGCGGCCCGCCCGGACACGCACTGGACCTATCAGTACTCTCCTGAAACCTTCAGCATGACCGAGCTGACGTTCGCGCGCGAAGTATGCGACGCGGTCGCGCAGGCGTGGCGTCCGACCCGCGATCACAAGATGATCGTCAACCTGCCGGCGACCGTCGAAGCCGCGAGCCCGAACGTGTTCGCCGACCAGATCGAGTGGATGGACCGCAACCTCGCGTATCGCGACAGCATCGTGCTGTCCGTGCATCCGCACAACGATCGCGGCACCGCGGTCGCCGCCGCCGAACTCGCGCTGCTCGCGGGCGCCGACCGCATCGAGGGCTGCCTGTTCGGCAACGGCGAGCGCACCGGCAACGTCGACCTCGTCACGCTCGCGCTGAACCTCTATACGCAGGGCATCGACCCGGGCCTCGATTTCTCCGACATCGACGCGGTGCGCCGCGTGGTCGAGCGCTGCAACCAGATTCCGGTGCATCCGCGCCATCCGTACGCGGGCGACCTCGTGTTCACCGCGTTCTCCGGCTCGCACCAGGACGCGATCCGCAAGGGCTTCGCGCAGCAGCGCCCCGACGCGGTGTGGGAAGTGCCGTACCTGCCGATCGACCCGGCCGACCTCGGCCGCAGCTATGACGCGGTGATCCGCGTGAACAGCCAGTCCGGCAAGGGCGGCGCGACGTTCCTGCTCGAACGCGGGATGGGCTTCACGCCGACGCGCCGCGTGCAGATCGAATTCAGCCACGCGGTGCAGACGCTCGCCGACGCATCCGGCGAGGAAGTGACCGGCGACGCGATCTGTGCGCTGTTCGCGCGCGAATTCTTCGAGACCGACGGCCCGGCCGCGCGCCACGGCAACGGGGCGCGCTGGCAGAACCGCGACATCGCGAGCGCGCCGCCGGCCGATGCGACGCCCGAAGACGCCGTGCAGCGCATGGCCGCGGCCTTCGCGACGGCAGCCGGCGTGACGATCGACGTCGCCTCGTGCGAGCACGCGCGCACGACGGACGGCCGGATCGCGGTATCGGTCGGCTGCCGGGTCGGCGACGCGCCGCTGCGGCATGGTGTCGGGGTGCACGACGACGCGGCGAGCGCCGCGCTCGATGCGGTCGTCAGCGCGATCAACCGCTCGGCCTGGCATTGCGCCGACCGCCGTGCGGCGGCCTGACGGCTGGTTTCGCTTCAGGGTTCGAACGTCAGCGAGCGGTGCGTGACCGCCCGTGCGCCGCGCGATCCGCGCCGCACGGGCCAATGAAAAGCGGCCCAGAAGGCCGCTTCGGTCGGGACATGAAAAGGAGCGCCAGGCGCGCTCATGTCTCGGTCGCGCACCGCGTCGCCTGCCACGCGAGCAGGCGCCAGTGGCCCTGCTCATGCGTGTGGACGGCCGTATAGGCGATCGGAAACACCAGCCCGCCGTTGTTCGTTTCCATCTCGATCAACGCGCGCCCGGTGACGACGCAGGTCGCGTCGCCGACGGGCAGCAGGTCCTGCGACTGGATTTCGATCTGGCGATAGCGGCGGCGGCCGGCGACGATGGCGTCGATGAACTGCTGCTTGGTTTCGCGTTTGCCGTTGGTGTGCACGAAGAACACCTTGTCCGACAATTGCGCATCGAGCGCCTCGCCGTCTCCGTCGACCATCGCCCGGAACCGATCGCGCTCGAGTGCGCGAATCGCATCGACCACCTTCGCCATCGCCTGACTCCTCGGCAACGCGCCCGCCATGCGCCGGCGTGCGGATCAGAAGTTGTACTGCACGTAGAACTGGTGGAAATTTATACCAGGATTCGGCTCTTTGATACCCGCGTTAGACACATGTTGAAAACGGTAACCGACCTGATACTGTTGCCGTTCTCCGAACTGGGCGCCAACGCCGGCGATGTCCACGAACTGGAACGACGTCGCCAGCGACAGATTGTTGGAGATCGTCGGGGAAGTCAGGAAGCGGATGCCGGCACCGGCCTCGATGAACGGACGCACCTGGCCCGCGCTCTTGATGAAGCGGAACATCGGCTGCGCGCCGAATTCGCCGATGCTGCCATGAACATTGCCGCCCGTGTGCCAGTAGCCGGCGTGCCCTTCCACCACGAACGCGAAGTGCCAGCCGCCGATTTCCCACCAGTTCCAGCCCGGATCCCACACGACGCCGAGATCGCCCTTGTCGATCCCGTGGCGA
Organism: Burkholderia sp. SCN-KJ; assembly: GCF_024656005.1. Taxonomy (NCBI): domain Bacteria; kingdom Pseudomonadati; phylum Pseudomonadota; class Betaproteobacteria; order Burkholderiales; family Burkholderiaceae; genus Burkholderia; species Burkholderia sp. SCN-KJ. The sequence continues at coordinate 189,901 of NZ_JANKOG010000011.1, read as the reverse complement.
TCGGAAAACCCGCCGCCGGCCTGGATTCCCCATCGATCCGCGAACGCGGCACCCGATCCGCCCAGCAGCGACGCCGCCAGCAGCGCGTGCAGCGCAAGCCGACTATGGGGCCGGCGATTCTTCTTATTGTTCATCTGACACTCCAACTTTGTGGGTTGAATGGAGCCTTGCCGCAGCGGCCGGGCCCGAGCGAACTGAATGGTATGGTAAAGGACTTTTCGGATCGGCATCACGAAGCGAAATTGTTTGCTTCCAAAACTACAAAAATCGAAATCGTCTACTGATTACCATCAGAAACAATGGCTTACGGAACTTCCCCCCCGCCAGCCCGGTCGCAAATTAGACTATCGACTCGACAAGTTCGATAGAAAACCGGGAACTCGGATGCCCCCGTGCCCTCTAAGGAATTAGCACTCGGATTACGGGAGTGCTAAGATGGGCCCCGGAATCTCATCCGAGACTAGGGGTTTGTCCCTGATTCCAAAGGAGTTTTTTAGTGAGCCACGCCCTGACCCTTCCGAACACCCTGAGCCCGACGCCGGCCAAGGCCGAATCGGCAGGCTCGCTGGCGCTCGCAACTCAATCGATGTTGCCGGGCCAGCTTGGCAACATCGACGCGTATATCCAGGCCGTCAACCGGATCCCGCTGCTGACCGCCGAAGAGGAACGCCGATACGCGACCGAATTCCGCGAAGACAACAACCTCGACTCGGCACGCCGCCTCGTGCTGTCGCACCTGCGACTCGTCGTGTCGATCGCGCGCAACTATCTCGGCTACGGCCTGCCGCACGGCGACCTGATCCAGGAAGGCAACATCGGCCTGATGAAGGCGGTGAAGCGTTTCGACCCGGCGCAAAACGTGCGTCTGGTGTCGTACGCGATCCACTGGATCAAGGCCGAGATCCACGAGTACATCCTGCGCAACTGGCGGATGGTGAAGGTCGCGACGACGAAGGCGCAGCGCAAGCTGTTCTTCAACCTGCGCAGCCACAAGAAGAGCATGCAGGCGATGACGCCCGAGGAAATCGACGGCCTCGCGCAGGAGCTCAACGTCAAGCGCGAAGACGTGACCGAGATGGAAACGCGCCTGTCGGGCGGCGACATCGCCCTCGAGGGCCAAGTGGAAGACGGCGAGGAGTCGTACGCGCCGATCGCCTACCTGGCCGATTCGCACAACGAGCCGACCGCGGTGCTCGCCGCGCGTCAGCGCGACATGCTGCAGACGGACGGCATCGCGCAGGCGCTCGAGGCGCTCGACGCACGCAGCCGCCGGATCATCGAGGCGCGCTGGCTGAACGTCGACGACGACGGCTCGGGCGGCTCGACGCTGCACGATCTCGCGGCCGAGTTCGGCGTATCGGCGGAACGCATCCGCCAGATCGAAGCGAGCGCCATGAAGAAGATGCGCACCGCACTTGCCGAATACGCCTGAATCCGCGATTTAGAGCGCTTCACCTAAAACCGCTGCCCGACCGGCAGCGGTTTTTTTTCGTCTGTCGTTTTTAGCCTCGATCGTGTCTGATTAATCGACCTTGTGGATCGGGTATCGGGCGAATCCCGGCCCCTTCCGCATAACCTTGATCTGCCTCAAGTTTCGACACGCGCTTCGCGACGGTCTGCCGCATCGCCGCACTCGGCATCGGAAAGCCGGCATTTTAAAATTGGCATGTCGGCTCAAAAGGATTAAAACAGCTTAACTGCCGTCATAAATCCGACGTAAAGTCGCCCCAAAACCGATGTAAATCGATTCAGGATAATCACCTTGATCTCGATCAATAAAGCGCCTGCGCCGCGTCCCCCGCAGGCCGCATGCAGCGGCTGGCGCGCACGCATCGCCGCGTGGGCGCGCGGGCCGACCCTCATGCGCGACATCACGCTGGTGCTGATCGTCAAGCTGATCCTCCTGATGTCGCTCAAATACGCATTCTTCAATCATCCGCAGGCCGAGCACATGTCGCTGCCGCCTGCCGTCGTCGCCGAGAAGCTGCTCTCGGTGCCGGCGCCTGCATCTACCGAGGGAGACCACCATGATAAGTAGCGAAGTCGTCGATCTGTCGCGTCTGCAGTTCGGCATCACGGCGCTCTACCACTTCCTGTTCGTGCCGCTGACGCTCGGCCTGTCCTGGCTGCTCGTCATCATGGAAGCCGTCTACGTGATGACCGGCAAACAGGTCTACAAGGACATGACGCAGTTCTGGGGCAAGTTGTTCGGGATCAACTTCGCGATGGGCGTGACGACCGGCATCACGCTCGAATTCCAGTTCGGCACGAACTGGTCGTACTACTCGCACTATGTCGGCGACATCTTCGGCGTGCCGCTCGCGGTCGAGGGCCTGATGGCGTTCTTCCTAGAATCGACGTTCGTCGGCCTGTTCTTCTTCGGCTGGAACCGCCTGTCGAAGGTCAAGCACCTGATGGTCACGTTCCTCGTCGCGCTGGGCTCGAACCTGTCCGCGCTGTGGATCCTCGTCGCGAACGGCTGGATGAACAACCCGGTCGGCGCCGAGTTCAACTACCAGACGATGCGCATGGAGTTGACGAACCTGTTCGACGTGCTGTTCAACCCGGTCGCGCAGGTGAAGTTCGTGCACACCGTGTCGGCCGGCTACGTGACGGCCGCGATGTTCGTGCTCGGCATCTCGTCGTGGTATCTGCTGAAGAAGCGCGACACCGACTTCGCGCTGCGCTCGTTCGCGGTCGCGGCCGGCTTCGGTCTCGCGTCGACGCTTTGCGTGATCGTGCTCGGCGACGAGTCGGGCTATACGACCGGCGAAGTGCAGAAGATGAAGCTCGCCGCGATCGAATCGGAATGGGAAACCCAGCCGGCGCCGGCGTCGTTCACGCTGATCGGCATTCCGAACCAGAAGGAAGAGCGCACCGACTACGCGATCAAGATCCCGTACGCGCTCGGCCTGATCGCGACGCGCTCGATCGACGAACCGGTGGTCGGCCTGCGCGAGCTCGCGAAGCGCAGCGAGGAGCACATCCAGAGCGGGATGATCGCGTACGGCGCATTGCAGAAGATCAAGCAGGGCGACACGAGCGACGCGACCCGCGCATTGTTCGACCAGCACAAGCAGTATCTCGGCTACGGGCTGATGCTCAAGCAGTTCACGCCGAACGTGATTGACGCGACGCCGGAGCAGATCCAGGCCGCCGCGAAGAAGACCATTCCGCCGGTCGCGCCCGTGTTCTTCTCGTTCCGGATCATGGTGTTCCTCGGCTTCCTGTTCCTCGCGACCTTCGTCGCCGCGTTCTGGTTCTGCGCGCGCCGCGAGCTGCTGCAGGACAACCGCCGCTGGTTCCTGCGCTATGCGGTGTGGGCGATCCCGCTGCCGTGGCTCGCCGCGGAATTCGGCTGGGTCGTCGCCGAGCTCGGCCGCCAGCCGTGGACGATCGCGGGCATCCTGCCGACGCATCTGTCCGCGTCCAGCCTGACGTCGACGGACCTGTACCTGAGCCTCGCCGGTTTCATCGCGTTCTACACGGCACTGTTCGTCATCGAGATCAAGCTGATGTTCAAGTACGCGCGCCTCGGCCCGTCGTCGCTGCATACCGGCCGCTATCACCACGAACTCGCCGCAGCCGGCGAGCGTGCCGCGGTTTGAGCACGCCCCCGCAACGGAACAAGGAATCGCTATGGACTATGCAACTCTCAAGCTGATCTGGTGGCTGCTCGTCGGCGTGCTGCTGATCGGCTTCGCCGTCACCGACGGCTTCGACATGGGCGCGACCGCGCTGCTGCCGTTCCTCGGCAAGACCGACGAGGAACGCCGCATCATCGTCAACACGGTCGGCGCGACGTGGGAAGGCAACCAGGTGTGGCTGATCACGGCCGGCGGCGCGATGTTCGCCGCCTGGCCGCTCGTCTATGCCGCGTCGTTCTCCGGCTTCTACTTCGCGATGCTGCTCGTGCTGTTCGCGCTGTTCTTCCGGCCGGTCGGCTTCGACTATCGCAGCAAGCGGCCCGACCCGCGCTGGCGCGCGGGCTGGGACTGGGGCCTGTTCGTCGGCGGTTTCGTGCCGGCGCTGGTGTTCGGCGTCGCGTTCGGCAACCTGCTGCAGGGCGTGCCGTTCAAGTTCGACAGCGACCTGCGCGTCACCTACTACGGCGGCTTCTGGGCGCTGCTGAACCCGTTCGCGCTGCTCTGCGGGCTCGTCAGCCTCACGATGCTGATCGCGCACGGCGCGGCATTCATCAAGATGAAGACCGACGGCGTGATCGCACGCCGCGCGTCGATCGCACTACGGGTGTCGGCGCTCGTCGCGGTCGTGCTGTTCGTGCTGGCCGGCGTGCTGATCGCGTCGACCATCGGCGGCTTCCACATCACGCACGCCGCGCCGACCGACACGGTCGCGAACCCGCTGCTGAAGGACGTGGCGGCCGGCTCGGGCCTGTGGCTCGCGAATTACGGCGAGTATCCGTGGATGATCGCGGCGCCGGTCGTCGGGATCGCGGGCGGCCTGCTCGCGCTGCTGCTCGCCGGCTCGAAGCAGGAAAAGACGGCGTTCCTCTGCACCGGCCTGATGATCGCCGGCGTGATCCTGACCGCGGGTTTCTCGATGTTCCCGTTCATCATGCCGTCGTCGCTCGACCCGCGCAGCAGCCTGACCGTGTGGGATTCGACGTCGAGCCACATGACGCTGCAGGTGATGCTGTTCGCGGTGATCGTGTTCCTGCCGATCGTCCTGCTCTATACGAGCTGGGTGTACCGCGTGATGCGCGGCAAGGTCACGCACCAGTCGCTCGAAGAGAACAAGCACTCGATGTATTGAACCCGGCCGGGGCGCGCACGCGCCCTCGCCCACCGTTTCGCAAGGAGTCGGATCATGTGGTACTTCAGCTGGATTCTCGGTATCGGCGTCGCGCTGTCGTTCGGCATCGTCAACGCGATGTGGCTCGAAGCGCGGCAGAAGCCGCAGGAAGCGCCGGTACGCGCACGCCGCGACTGACCGCTCATACGCGGCGGCGGCTGATCGCCCCGCCGCCCGCCGTCGGGAACGAACCTCGCTACGTGCGAGGTTTTTTTTCGTCCGGGTCATTCGTTCGGCACGCGCGGCACGTCGATGCCAATCGAGCGCGATGCCGATGCACGCATCGCAACCGCGCGCCGCCAAAGAAAAACGGCTTGCGACACACGCGTCGCAAGCCGTTTCCGTTTTACCGACCGGCGGCCGCATCCGCGAGGCGGATCGGGCCGGTCTCATCGCATCATGCCGGTTGCGGAGCCGCACCGCCGCCCGTCGACGTCAGGCGCGCGCCGAGCTGTTCCGCATAGCGCGCCGCCGCGTTGCCGCAGACGATGTGGAACGTGTCCGGCGTAACCCATGCGACATCGAGCGCGCCGAGCCGATCGCGATCGACCGCCGCTGCATCGCGCACGACGACGCGCAGGCGCGTGGTCGCGATCGCGTCGAGCGACGCGACGTTGGTCGCACCGCCGAACACCGCAAGCCAGCGCAGCGGATCGGGGTCGAGCGGACCGGCCGCCGCGCCCGTGACCGGCTGCGCGCCCGTGACCGGGGCCGCCGCCGCGGCACCGGCCGCACCGCTGCCGATTGCCGAACGGATCTCGTCGGCGATGATGTCCGCCTCCGGCCCGATGATCACCTGCACGCTGTTGCCGCCGCGCTTGAGCACGCCGCGCGCGCCGATCGACTTCAGTTCCGGCTCCGACACCTTCTCCGGATCGACGACGCTCAGGCGCAGGCGCGTCGTGCAGGCGTCGACGACCGTCAGGTTGCCCGCGCCGCCGAGCGCGGCGATGTAGCGCTGCGCACGCGGCGCTGCCGCCGCGGCACCGGCCGCCGGTGCGACGAAGCCGCCCGAGGCGAACGACTCGGTTGCTGCGTCGGCCGAGGCCGGCTCGCGACCGGGCGTCGCCATGTTGAACTTGCGGATGAAGAAACGGAACAGCCCGTAGTACGCGACGCCGTACGCAATGCCGAGCGGCACCGCGATCCAGCCCTTCGTCGACAGCCCGTAGTTCAGCACGTAGTCGATCGCGCCGGCCGAGAACGTGAAGCCGAGCTTCACGCCGAGGATCTGGCAGATCGCGAGCGACAGCCCGGTGAGCACCGCGTGGATCACGTACAGCACCGGCGCGAGGAACATGAAGCTGAATTCGATCGGCTCGGTCACGCCGGTCAGGAACGACGTGAGCGCCATCGAGAACAGCAGGCCGCCGACCATCGCGCGGCGCTCCTTCGGCGCTTCGTGCAGCATCGCGAGACACGCGGCCGGCAGGCCGAACATCATGATCGGGAAGAAGCCGGCCATGAAGGTGCCCGCGGTCGGATCGCCCGCGAAGAAGCGGTGCAGGTCGCCGTGCACCAGCTCGCCGCCGGCCGGCGGCGTGAAGTTGCCGAACACGAACCACGCGAGCGAGTTGATGATGTGGTGCAGGCCCGTGACGAGCAGCAGGCGGTTCAGGAAGCCGAACACGAACGCACCGATCGCGCCCGCCGTCGTCAGCCACTGGCCGGCCGCGTCGATCAGATGCTGGACCGGCTGCCACACGTATCCGAACACGATGCCGAGTACCACGCACACGAGCCCGGTGATGATCGGCACGAATCGCTTGCCGCCGAAGAACGCGAGGTAGTCGGGCAGCTTGATGTCCTTGTAGCGGTTGTACAGCAAGCCCGCAACGACACCCGCGATGATCCCGGACAGTACGCCCATGTTCAGCTTGGGATCGATGTCCTTCATGATCGCGGTTTCGATCAGGTAGCCGATCGCGCCCGCGAGTGCCGCCACTCCGTTGTTGTCCTTCGCGAAACCGACCGCCACGCCGATCGCGAACAGGAGCGGCAGGTTGTCGAAGATCGCGCCGCCGGCGTCGGCGATCGTCTTGATGTTGAACACGTCCGGCTGCCCGAGCCGCAGCAGGATGCCGGCGACCGGCAACACCGCGATCGGCAGCATCAGCGCCCGGCCCAGGCCCTGTATCTTCAGAAACGGATTCCCGCCCATTCAATCCTCCAATCCATGTCTCGTCATTAAGCGTCGTTGACCTAATTGCTTGCGTAGTGAAACGGGTCGCGCGCCCGCCGTCGACGTTCAGTCGAGCGGCCAGACCTCGCGGCTTGCTGCCCTTACCGCCTGTGCCGAGTCGAGTGCGAGCAGATCCTGCGCACGCTGGCGACACAGCTGGTAATCGAGACGGCGCACGCGCGCCTTGATGCCCGGCACCGACACCGGGTCGACCGACAGTTCGGTCACGCCGAGACCGACGAGGATCGGCACCGCGAGCGGATCGCCGCCCAGCGCGCCGCACACGCCGACCCACTTGCCGTGCTTCGCGGCGCCGCGCACCGCGATGTCGATCAGGCGCAGCACGGCCGGATGCAGGCCGTCGGACTGCGCGGCCAGATCGGCCTGGCAGCGGTCCATCGCGAGCGTGTACTGCGTCAGGTCGTTGGTGCCGATCGACAGGAAATCCGCGTGCTGCGCGAGCTGGTCGGCGAGCAGCGCCGCCGACGGCACCTCGATCATCGCGCCGACCTCGATCGGCTCGGTGCGGCCCTGCGCCCGCGCGAATTCGTCGATGCGCTGGCGCAGCCGCACGAGCTCCCCGGCATCCGTCACCATCGGCAGCAGGATGCGCACCGCGCCGAACGGCTTCACCGCGAGCAGGCCCTGCAGCTGATCGTCGAGCAGATCGGGGCGCACCTGCGCGAGGCGGATGCCGCGCAGGCCGAGCGCCGGGTTCGGCTCGGGCGGCAGCGTCAGGTAGTCGACTTCCTTGTCGGCGCCGACGTCGAGCGTGCGGATGATCGCCGTGCGGCCCTGCAGCGCATCGACGATCGACTGGTAGCTCTGCTGGTGCTCGACGACGCTCGGCGCGGCCTGGCGATGGATGAACATCAGCTCGGTGCGCAGCAGGCCGACCGCGTCCGCGCCGTTGTCGACCGCGGTGTTCGCGTCGTCGAGCGTCGCGATGTTCGCGGCGACCTCGATCGCGCGGCCGTCGACCGTCGCGGCGGCGGCGCCGGCCAGCTGCCGGTTCGCTTCGCGCACGCCGTCCAGGCGCTGGCGCTCGTGGCGCGCGCGTTCGACGTCGAGCGCGGTCGGTGCGTGTTCGAGACGGCCCGCGCTCGCATCGAGGACGACCTGCGTGCCGTCGGGAATCGCATACAGCGCGTCGCCGACCGCGACGAGCGCCGGAATGCCGAGCTGGCGCGCGATGATCGCCGCATGCGACGTCGCGCCGCCGCGCGCCATCACGAGCGCGGTCACGCGCTGGCGATCGAGCGACGACAGGTCCGACGGCGTGAATTCCTCGGCGGCGAGCACGGCCTCGGCGGGCAGCGTGCGGGTCGCGCCGCTCGTGTGGCCGAGCGCGCGCAGCACGCGCTTCTCGATGTCGCGCAGGTCGGCCGCGCGCTCGGCGAGCAGCGCATCGTCGAGCTTCGACAGCGTGTCGATCTGCGCGCGGATCGTCGCGCGCCACGCGAAGCCCGCGCTCTTGCCGAGGCTGATCTGGTCGCGCGCCGCGTCGACCAGCGTCGGGTCTTCGAGCAGCACGCGATGCACCGCGAAGATCCCCGCTTCGCCGACCGCGCCGCGCGCCGATGCGTTGCGCACCGTTTCGTCGAGTTCGGCGTCGACCGCCGTCAGCGCCTGGTCGAGCCGGCGGCTTTCCGATGCCGGCGTGCCGGTTGCCTGTTCGGGCGGCACGATGTCCGCATCGTCGAGACGCACCAGCGTGCCGACCGCGATGCCGGGCGCCGCGCACACGCCCGCGAGCGTGTTCGGATCGAGTGTCGCGCCGGTGTCGTGCACGATCGGCTGCGGTGCGGGCGAACGCAGCCGCGCCGGCTTCTCCTCGACTTCGCCGTGCGCTTCGCGCAGCAGCTCGTGCTCGACCGCGTCGACGGCCTGCTGCGCGTGCGCGCCGCGGCCGATCAGCTCGATCGTCGCGCCTTCGCCGGCACCGAGGGCGAGCAGGCCCACGACGCTCGCGATCGACGCCTTGCGGCCGTCGAACTGCACGTCGACCGTCGCGTCGAAGCCGCGCACGGATTCGCGTGCGCGTGCGGCCGGGCGGGCATGCAGGCCGCCCGGCTGCGTCAGCACGAGTTCGCGACGCACTTCGTTCATCGCCGCGGCGCCGGCCTGCGCCGCCTGCGCGGCCGCTTCGCCCTTGCCGCGCAGCGTCAGGAGCGGCGTCTCGCCGGCCGTCGCGAAACCGCTCGCGCGCTCGACGACGTCGAACGCGTCGGAGTTCGCGATCGCGATCACCGAGACCAGCGAATGCGCGCTGCGCGCGACCGCGTCCTGGTCGAACTCGATCAGCAGGTCGCCCGCGTCGACGCGCGCACCGGCCTCGACGTGGGCGGTGAAACCCTGCCCGTTCAGCTCGACGGTGTCGATGCCGATGTGCAGCAGCACTTCCGCGCCTTGCGGCGTCGTGATCGTCACCGCATGCCCGGTGCGCGCGAGATGCGACACGACGCCGGCGCACGGCGCGACGAGCTGGCCTGCGAGCGGGTCGATGCCGATGCCGTCGCCGAACATCCCGCCGGAGAACACCGGATCGGGCACATCGGCCAGCGCGACGATCGGCCCGGTCAGGGGGCTGAGCAGGACGATCTGATCATGGGTGGAACTCTTCAACTGGGACTCCTCGGCGCGTCTCATCGGCTGTCTCGGCTATCAGTGCGTTTCGGTGACTTTGTTCAGGTGGCGCGGCGTGTCGGGATTGCGGCCGCGCGCGACGGCGAGCTCCGCCGCCATCACGTAGAACGAAAGAATGGCGGCGATCGGGTCGAGCGCCGAATGGGCGGACTGCGCGAGCGGCAAGGTCGCGCCGGGCGTGCCGGCGGGCGCCGCGAGCAACACGGCCGCGCCGCGTGCGCGCATGTCCTGCGCGAGCTGCAGCAGCCCGGCCTGCTCGGGCCCCGGCGGCGCGAACACGAGCAGCGGATAGTCGCGGTCGATCAGCTCCATCGGGCCGTGACGGACTTCGGCGCTCGAGAATGCCTCGGCCTGGATGCCGGAGGTTTCCTTCAGCTTCAGCGCGGCTTCCTGCGCGATCGCAAGGCCCAGGCCGCGGCCGATCACGATCATCCGTTCGATGCCCGCGAGCGCGGCGACGGCCGGCGACCAGTCGAGGCGGCCGGCTTGCGCGAGCACGTCCGGCAGGCCGCGCAATGCCGTCATCAGCGCGGCGTCGCGCTGCCAGTACGCGACGATCTGCGCGGACAGCGACAGCATCGCGATGTAGCTCTTGGTCGCGGCGACCGACAGTTCGGGGCCGGCCAGCAGCGGCAACTGGTGCTCGCACGCGTCGGCGAGCGGCGACGGCAGCACGTTGACGGCGGCGACGGTGCGCGCGCCGGCTTCGCGCAGCGCGGCCATCGTGTTGACGAGATCGGGGCTCTTGCCCGACTGGGAGAATGCGAACGCGAGCTGGTCCTGCACCTTCAGCGGCGCCTGCTGCAGCGTCGCGACCGACATCGGCAGCGACGCGACCGGCACGCCGAGGCGGCTCATCGTCAGGCTCGCGAAATAGCTGGCGGCGTGATCCGAGCTGCCGCGCGCGACCGTCAGCGCGACGGCCGGCGGGTGATCGAGCAGTTGCGCGGCGAGCGTTTCAACGCGCGTCGTGTCGGCGAGTTGCGCGGCGACGACCTGGGCGGACTCGCGCGCTTCCTTAAGCATATTCGACAATCGATTCTCCTTCGACGTAGGTCGCGGTGAGGTTCAGGTCGCGATCGAACACGACGAGGTCGGCCCATGCGCCGCGCTCGAGGCGGCCGCGATCGGTGACGCCGAGGTAGTCGGCCGCATAGCGCGACATCCGGTTCGACACGTCGGCGATCGGCAGGCCGAGCGACACGAGGTTGCGCAGCGCCTGGTCCATCGTCAGCGTGGAGCCGGCGAGCGTGCCGTCGGCGAGCCGCACGCCGCCGAGGCATTTCGTCACGTGCTGGCTGCCGAGCCGGTATTCGCCGTCCGGCATGCCGGTGGCGGACGTGCTGTCGGTCACGACGTACAGGCGCGGAATCGCGCGCAGCGCGGCACGAATCGCGCCCGGATGCACGTGCAGCAGGTCGGGGATGATTTCCGCGTACTCGGCATGCGCGAGCGCGGCGCCGACCAGGCCCGGGTTGCGGTGATGCAGCGGCGACATCGCGTTGAACAGGTGCGTGAAACCACACGCGCCGTGCTTGAGCGCGGCGACGGCGTCGTCGTAGGTCGCGAGCGAGTGGCCGAGCTGCACGCGCACGCCGCGCGCGGCCATCTCGCCGATGATCTCGATGTGGCCGGCGATCTCCGGCGCGAGCGTGACGACGCGGATCGGCGCGATCGACAGGTACTTCAGCACTTCGTCGAGCACGGCCGACACGGCCGCGTCCGGCTGCGCGCCGAGCTTGCCGGGGTTGATGTACGGCCCTTCGAGGTGCACGCCGAGCACGCGCGCGCCACCCTGCGTGCGGGTGCGGGCGACGGTGCCGAGGTTCGCGACGACCTGCATCAGTTCGTCGCGCGGCGCGGTCATCGTCGTCGCGAGCAGGCTCGTCGTGCCGAACTGCGCGTGCGTGCGCGCGATCGTCTCGATCGCGTCGCCGCCTTCCATCACGTCGGCGCCGCCGCCGCCGTGCACGTGCAGGTCGATGAAGCCGGGCAGGATGTACGGCGCGTCGTTCTTCGCGGGATCGGCGGGCGTGCCGTCGAGCGTGGTGATGCGGCCGTTCTCGCTGTCGAGCGAGCCGTGAATCCAGCCGTCGGGGGTGAGGATGTTTCCAGTCAGCATGACGTTTCTCTTGATGATCTGGTGACGCGGACATCCGCGTCGCGATTTGCAAATGCGTTGTGCTTCATTGCACGTGGCGCGCGGGCAGTCTCGCGCGTCAGCGTTTCAGTTCGGCGACGAAGTCGTAATAGTCGTCGCGGCAATACGTTTCGGTCACTTCGATCGCGCGCTGGTCGACGCCGTAGCCGATGCGCGTGATCACGAGCAGGGCCGAGCCCGGCTTCACCGCCATCCACTTCGCGATGTCGTGCGTCGCGTTCGACGCGCGAAAGTGCTGCAGCGCGCGCACGACGGTCATCCCGCGGGCGTCGAGGTATTCGTACAGCGACGCGCCGAGTGCCTGCGGATCCGGCACCGCCGCGGCCGGCAGCGTCGAATGCTCGACGGCCATCACGATGCCGTCCGCGCGGCGCAACCGCTCCAGCCGCGCGACCGTCGCGCCCGGCGCGAGGCCGAGACGCGTGATCTCGTCGCGGCGCGCGGCGCGCAGCGTGCGCGACAGCCACACCGAATCGGGCACGAAACCGCGCTGCTGCATCTTCGCGGTGAAGCCGACGAGACGCGACAGCGGATCGGCGACGCGCGGCGTGATGAAGCTGCCCGCTCCGCGCACCCGCTTGATCAGCCCCTGCTCCACCAGCAGCGCGAGCGCACGGCGCGCCGTGATCCGCGACACGCCGACCGACCCCGACAGCAGCCGCTCCGACGGCAGCGCCTCGCCGGCGCGCCACGCGCCGGCGTGAATCGCGCGCGCCAGGTTGCGGGCGAGCTGCAGATACAGCGGCGTGTCGTCGAGAGGATCGGGCGCCAGTTCGGACCAGCCGGTTTCCATGTGCCTCCGGGTGTCGGACGACGATCTCGGACCGTCGAAAGTGAACGCATTATATAACCACCATAATACCAGTCAACGAACTGGTATTAGAGAGGTGAAAATCGCCGGAAGCCTTGCCAGGCAAGCGGTTTAGTAGCGGGAAAGCCTTTGTTTACAATGTGATGCGAGATAGGTATTTACCCGGATTGGTATGCAAGGGGACAGTTGCGGTGCCGGATTTGCCGGATTTGGAGAGCTGGAATCGATACCTATATAGAACCAGTTCGGTCGACTGGTATGCATCCGGCGGCAGCGGGCGGCGTGCCGGCGCGCCGCGTCAGTGGAACTCGCGGCTCGACGTGCGCAGGCCGCCGAGCAGCGGCGTCAGGTCCTCGAAATGCTGCGCGACGAGGTGCCGCACGTCGCTGACGACCTGCCACACGCCCGACGCCGCGAGCAGCCGCGAATCGAGCGTTTCGCGGCGCTGCCGCGCGAGCAGTTCGGGCCTCACGATCACGTTCACGCAGCCCGTCTCGTCCTCGAGCGTCATGAACATCACGCCCTTCGCGGTGCCCGGCATCTGCCGCGCGATCACGAGCCCGCACGCGCGCGCGAGCCGGCCGTCGGGACGGTCGCGCAACTCGGCCGCGGACGACAGCCGCTGCGCGCGCAACGCGGGCCGCAGCAGCGCGACCGGGTGGCGGTTCAGCGTGAGGCCCGTGGTGTGATAGTCGGCGAGGATGTCGTCGGCTTCCGACGGCGCGCCGAGCACGGGCTGCTCCGTTTCGTCGATCGGCGCGGCGGCGAGCAGGTCGCGTTCGGGGGCTGCGGCGACGGCTTGCCATAATGCATCGCGGCGATGGCCGGCGAGCGTCGCGAGCGCGTTCGCGGCGGCGAGCGCTTCGAGATCGCGCCGTTCGAGCTGCGCGCGGCGCGCGAGCGCGTCGACGTTCTCGAACGGGCCGGCCGCGCGCGCGGCCTCGATGCGCCGCGCGGCGGCCTCGCCGAGACCGCGCACGAGCGACAGGCCGAGCCGCACCGCGGGCTGGCTCTGCGGCGGCGGCTGGCCGGGCAGCGCTTCGAGCGACGCTTCCCAGCCGCTGCGCGTGACGTCGGCCGGAAACACCTTCACGCCGTGGCGCTTCGCGTCCTGCACGAGCTGCGCGGGCGCGTAGAACCCCATCGGCTGGCTGTTCAGCAGCGACGCGACGAAGATCGCGGGTTCGTGGCATTTGAGCCAGCTGCTCGCGTACGCGAGTTTCGCGAAGCTGGCCGCGTGGCTCTCGGGGAAGCCGTACTCGCCGAAGCCCTTGATCTGCTCGAAGATCTGCTCGGCGAATTCGCGCGTGTAGTTGCGCTCGAGCATGCCGTCGATGATCTTGTCGTGATACTTCTCGAGGTTGCCCTTGCGCTTCCACGCGGCCATCGCGCGGCGCAGCTCGTCGGCCTCGCCGGGCGTGAAGCCCGCCGCGACGATCGCGATCTGCATCACCTGTTCCTGGAAGATCGGCACGCCGAGCGTGCGTTCGAGCACCTGTTCGAGCGCCTCGCTCGGATACGTGACTTCGCCGTCCTCCTCGCCTGCCACGATCCTGCGCCGCTTCAGATACGGATGCACGGCACCGCCCTGGATCGGCCCGGGCCGCACGATCGACACCTGCACGACGAGGTCGTAGTAATTGCGCGGCTTCAGCCGCGGCAGCATCGACATCTGCGCGCGCGATTCGATCTGGAACACGCCGACCGTATCGGCGCGGCAGATCATGTCGTAGGTTGCTTCGTCATCCTGCGGAATGTGCTTCAGCGTGAACGGCTTGCCGTCCTTCTCCAGCCCGCGCCATGCGGTGCGCATGTCGAACGCGCGATGCAGCGCGGATAGCATGCCGAGCGCGAGCACGTCGACCTTCATCAGCCCGAGCGCCTCGAGATCGTCCTTGTCCCACTGGATCACGCGCCGCCCGTCCATCGCCGCGTTCTCGACCGGCACGAGCCGCGTGAGCTTGCCGCGGCTGATCACGAAACCGCCCGAATGCTGCGACAGGTGACGCGGAAAGTTGAGCAAGCGCCCCGCGAGTTCGGCCCATGCGCGAATGATCGGCGTGGCCGGGTCGAGCCCGGTCGTCGCGAATTGCTGCAGCAGGTCGCGGCTGCCGTCGAACCAGCGATGCCCCTTCGCGACGCGGTCGACCAGCATCGGATCGACGCCGAGCGCCTTGCCGGTTTCGCGCAGCACGCCGCGCGGACGATACGTCGAGACGGCCGCCGCGAGCGCGGCGCGATCCTTGCCGTATTTTTCGTAGATATGCTGGATCACCTCTTCCCGGCGCTGATGCTCGAAATCGACGTCGATGTCCGGCGGCTCGCCGCGCTCCTCGCTGATGAAGCGCTCGAACAGCATCGTGCTCTGGTCGGGATCGACCTCGGTGATGCCGAGGCAGTAGCAGACGACCGAGTTCGCGGCCGAGCCGCGGCCCTGGCACAGGATGTTCTGGCTGCGCGCGTATTTGACGATGTCGTAGACGGTCAGGAAGAACGGTTCGTAGCTGAGCCGCGCGATCAGATCGAGTTCATGGCGGATCTGCTTGGCGACCTTCTCCGGAATGCCCTGCGGATAGCGATCGGCCGCTCCTGCGAAGGTTTCCTGTTCCAGATAGCGCGTCGGCGTCAGCCCCTGCGGCACGATCTCGTCGGGATACTCGTAGCGCAGCGAGCCGAGGTCGAAATCGCACGCGTCGAGCATCGCACAGGTCTCCGCGATCTCGTCCGGCGCAAACAGCTTCGCGATCCGCCCGCGCGCACGCAGATGCTGCTCCGCATTCGGCGCGAGCGCATAGCCGCATTCCGACACCGGCATCCCGACGCGGATCGCCGTCATCACGTCCTGCAGCGGCTTGCATGAGCGCCGATGCATCGTCACGTCGCCGAGCGCGACGACAGGTACGCCGCGCCGCTCGCCTGCGTCCCGAATCTCGTCGCGCTGCGGGCCGTCCAGCGCGCGCTGCAACTGCACGAGCCCGAGCCGCGCACGCTCGCCGAAGGTCGCGCGAAACCATGCGACCTGCGCATCGAGTACCTCCGCACGCACCGGATACGCGGGCACGAGAATCGCGAAACAGTCGGGCATGCCGCGCAGATGAGCGAAAGCCTCGGGCGGCCTCGACAACATTCTCGACGTCAGCCGGTAGGTTCCCTTCGGCGCCTCCATCCGCCGCCATGAAATCAGCTCGGACAGGTTGCCGTAGCCCTCGCGGTTCTGCGCCAGCAACACGAGTCCGAACGCACCGGGGCCCGGATCGTGACCCGGTGCGACTTCATCCGGCGTGACGTCGAAATACGAACCGATGACGAGCGGCAGCCCTTGCGCTTTTGCCGCGACATGCATGCGCGGTGCGCCGGCGAGCGAGCATTCGTCGGTGATCGCGATCCCTCGATAGCCGAGTTCCACCGCGCGCTCGACCAGTTCCTCCGCATGCGACGCGCCATGCAGGAACGAGAAGTTCGAGCGGCAGAACAACTCCGCGTAATCGGGCAGCAAACCGAATTCCGCAACCATCGCCGCTCACCCGAACAGGCCGTGCAGGAACCAGTGCGGTTCGGACTCGCTCCCCGACCGCTCCCTGAACACCCAATAGCACGCGCCCTCTTCGTCCTGCGCGACGCAATAATCGCGCGCCACGTGCTGACCGTCGAACCACCCTGCCTCGATCCGTTCGGGCGACGACATCATTCGCAGCGGCGTATGAAATATCGGCCGCTCCCCGCGCATCAACAGCGGCAACGGTTCGGCCAGCAACCACGCGGGACGCGGCGGCGCAGCCGGCAGTCCATCAGCCGGCTTGCCCGCCAGCGCATCGAGCGGCAGCCAGCGGTTCGCGGCCTCGGGCCGATAGTCGGCCACCGGCGCCGCGCGCAGCACGTTATCCGCGCCGAGCCGCGCGACCAGCAGTTCGAACAGCCGCGCGCGCGTCTCGCGCGTGCCGCCCGGCTCGGGGAAGAGATCGTCGGCCGGCGGTGCGACCGATTCGACGCGCGTGGCCTTCAGCCGCACCGCGATCACCGCGGCCGGCAACTCGACGCGCGCGAGCCGCTCGCCGAGCAGCCGCATGAAGTGCGTCTCCTCGCGCACGGGCGCGGCGAACGCGAGTTCGAGCGGCGTCGGCGGCACGGCCTGGCGGCCGCGCTCGTGCTCGAGATCGAACGTCATCGCGGCCAGCGACAGCTGCCGCGCGGCCAGCCACCCGCAGAGCTGCACGACGAGCCGCCGCGCGGCGAACAGCACGGCTTCCGCGTATTCGACGCGCTCCGGCAATTCGAGCCGCACGTCGAACACGGGCGGCACCGCCATCCACGCGAGCGGCTCGACCGCATCGCCGTACGCACGATCGAGCGCGGCCAGCAGCGCGGGACCGCAGCGCCGCTGCAGCCCCGCGCGCGGCAGGCGGCGCAGATCGGCGAGCGTGCGGCAGCCGAGGCCGTCGAACCAGCCCGCATACGGGCGCGCATCGGGCAGCAGCACGCACGGCAAACGATCGAGCGTACGAACGAGCGAAGCCGGCCCGGCCACGCGGCGCCGGCTGCGCGCACGCGCCGACGTGCGCGCGAGCAGCCACGCGCCGCGCCCGGTCGGCGCGGCGGACAGGCGCGCCGCATAGCCGAGCGCCGCGAGCGTCGCGCGCACCTGGCGGCACAGCGACGGCAGGCCGCCGAACAGGCGCAGGCTCGGGCCGACGTCGACGAGCAGCGTCGCTTCGTCGTCGAGCGCGACGCACGGCGAGAAGCGCAGCAACGCGAGCGCGACCGCGCGCAGCGCATCGGCCTCGCGGGCGGGATCGCGTTCGACGAGCCGAGTGTCGGGCGAAAGCGTCAGCACGCCGCCGCGCTTCATGCCCGCGCGCACGCCCTGCCGGCGCGCCGGCGCATCGGCAATCAGCACGACACCCTGTTCGAGCACCGCGCAGCCTGCGTCGTCTGCCGCGCCGTTTGCGCCGTCCGCCGCGCCGTCAGACGGCGGCGGGGCGCACACGTCGAGCGGCAGGCGCGGCAGATGGATGCCGAGCAAGACGCGCATAGCGGCTCTCCACGATGGGCGACGGCAAATCGAGCGCGAGCGGCTCGCCGCGCGCGGGCCCGCGACGCTTGACGATGTCGAGCGACACACCGCCTGGCACCGGATGCAGCGCGACGCGCAGCACGGCCGGCGACGGCTGTTTGGCCGCCGACAGCGGGCGCAGCATCACGAACAGCGTGTCGCCGGTGCGCGCGGCCGCGAGATGCAGGCGGCGCAGCGCATCGGGCCGCGCGTCCTGCCAGAGCAGCAGCGCACCGCAGCAGCCGGTCCTGAGCGCCTGCTCGGCGGCCCACAACGCATCGGTGCGGCTGCCGGCGCGCAGCCACAGCAGCGCGTCGGCCGGCACACCGAGCGCGGCCAGCGCGGTCGCATGCGGCGACTGCGGCGGCGCGACGAGCGCGAGCGGACGCCGCGCGCTGACGGTGCGCGCGAGTGCCGGCGCGAGCAGCCGCATCTCGCCGCAGCCCGGCTGCGCGGCCAGCAGTTCGACGAGCCCGCCGACCGGCCAGCCGCCGCCCGGCAGCTCGGCGGACAGCGACGCGAAACCCGTGTCGATCGTGCGCGAACCGCCGCGCGCGAGCTGCGAGCCGCGCCAGAGGGATGGATGAAGGGATTCGGGAGAAATGGAGGATGCGAGCATGACGCCACCCACAACTGTATGGATATACAGTATATGGCAATGCGTTCATGTCGCACAGTACTAGTACGAAACCGGCTTTTTCATCAGATGAAAAGCGCGGGAAAAGCCGGCGCTCCCGTCATGTGACGGCGCGCCGCCCCGGGCGTGGCTGGCGCGTGTCGCCCGCTTCCACCGCGCGACCCGACGGGGCGGAACGACCGCCCGCGGCAACCCGGCTCCGAAGCGACGCCGGCGCGCCGCTCCCGGCGCAACGCGTCAGCCGCCTTGCCGCTTTACGTTATGCTGTCCGCCGACCCGATCCACACCATCGGAGGGCCTATGAAACGGGGGATCCGTGCGATCGCATGCGCGGCCGTCGCGCTGGCGCTGCCGGGTGCGGCATTCGCGCTGACCGACGGCTACGCGCAATACGACGACTGCATGCTGGGCGCGCTGCGCGAGAGCCGCAGCGGCGTGGCCGCGCAGCTGATCCAGCGCTCGTGCGACGCGCTGTACCGCAACAACGCGATGCTGCTGCCGCGCGAGCGGCGCTTCCACGAGTGCATCGTGCAGTCGCTGCCGGGCGTGCGCGACAACTACGCGATCCAGCAGATCATGGCGATCTGCTCGCGGCGCGGCGAGATGTGAGCCCGCGCTGAACGCCGCGCGCCGCGCAATGGTCTGCCGGCCGCACCAACGAAAAAGGCCTGCGCGATGCAGGCCTCTTCGTTTCAACGGTCCGACCGGTGTGCGGTGTTCAGAACGACGCAACCATCGAGCCCTTGAACTGCTTCTTGATGAATTCCCGCACTTCCGCCGACTGGTACGCCTTGACCAGCTTCTTCACCCACGGCTGATCCTTGTCCTTCGCGCGCACGGCGATCAGGTTCGCATACGGGCTCGTCAGCGATTCGAGCGCGATCGCGTCCTTGGTCGGCTGCAGGTTCGCGGCGAGCGCGTAGTTCGTGTTGATCACGGCGGCGTCGACGTCCGACAGCACGCGCGGCAGTTGCGCGGCGTCGAGTTCGGAGATCTTCAGCTTCTTCGGGTTCTCGGCGATGTCGAGCACCGTCGCGTTGTTGCCGCCCGTGCCGGCGCCGGCCTTCAGCTTGATCACGCCTTGCGTCTGCAGCAGCAGCAGCGCGCGGTTCTCGTTCGACGGATCGTTCGGGACCGCGAGCTTCGCGCCTTGCGGCAGGTCCTTCAGCGCCTTGAACTTCTTCGAGTACACGCCGATCGGCGAGATGTAGGTCAGGCCCGCGCTGACGATCTTGTAGCCGCGCTGCTTCACCTGGCTGTCGAGGTAGGGCTGGTGCTGGAAGCTGTTCGCGTCGAGGTCGCCCGAGTCGAGCGCCGCGTTCGGCTGCACGTAGTCGTTGAACTCGATGACCTTCACGTTCAGGCCTTCCTTCTCCTTCGCGACCTTCTGCACGACCTGCCACACTTCCGCATCCGGGCCGGCCACCGTGCCGACCTTGATGACCTTGTCTTCGGCGTGCGCGCCCGCCGACAGCGTCAGCGCGGCACCGGTGGCCAGCACGGAAAATACCTTCAGGAGACTGCGACGCTTCATCTGTTTCTCGCTTTCTTGCTAACTGAAATAGGGCGCGATACGGGTATCCCCGGACTCGCAGGAAGGGGCAAATGGTGTCACAGGATCGGCCGGAAGTGAAATACATCCCGCTCATATGGGTATGCACCGCGGCGGTGCTGGTGGACGATGCGCGACGACGGCCGGCACGACACGGAACGGCCGCTGTGCTAAAAAGACCGGCCGACCGGCACACCACGCGCCGGCGACAATTCCAGGGCCATCCATGTACGTCATCGACATCCACTACAACGCATCGCTCGAGCGCATCGACGATGCACTCGAACGCCACCGTGCGTATCTGCAGCCGCTGTTCGAGCGCGGCATCTTCATCGCGGCGGGGCCGAAGGTGCCGCGCGAAGGCGGCGTGATCCTCGCGGCCCGCATCGACCGCGACGAACTGGACGCGATCCTCGAGACCGATCCGTTCGTGACCGAAGGGCTCGCGACCTATCGCGTGACGGAATTCCGGATCACGCGTGCCGCGCAAGGCTTCAACGTGCCGGCGCTGCCGTAACGCGCGCAAGCGCGTCAGCGCACGAATGTTCATACGCAGCCGCTCCGCGAGGCGGCGCATGCAGATCGAGGGGAAGAAGGAGGAATGCGTGACGGCGCGTCGCGGCCGTCACGCGTAGCGCCGGGCGAGCGCCCGGGCGAACCTGCGGCGTACGCCGTTCAGTCGACCAGCAGCTTCAGGTCGTGGACCCACGGGCCGGGGCCCTGGCCGTCGCGCACGAACAGGCGCAGCTTGCCGTCGCGATCGAACACGTAGCTCGCGGCGGTGTGATCCATCGTGTAGCTGCCGGGCGTCTTGCCGGGCACCTTCGCGTAGTACACGCGGAAATCCTTTGTAACCTTCTTGAGCGCCGCCTCGTCGGCCGGCCGCAGCCCGATGAACGACGGATCGAACGCGGGCACGTACTGGCCGAGCAGCGCGGGCGTGTCGCGCTCCGGATCGATGGTGACGAACAGCACCTGCACACGCTTCGCGGCATCGGGGCCGAGCTGCTTCAGCGCTTCGGACAGTTCGGCCATCGTCGTCGGGCATACGTCCGGGCAGTGCGTATAGCCGAAGAACACCACGACCGCCCGGCCCTTGAAGTCGCCGAGCGTGCGCACCTTGCCCGCCGTATCCGGCAGCGAGAAATCGCTGCCGAACTGCGTGTTGCCGGTGATGTCGAGATTCTGGAATTTCGGCGCGTTGTCGCAGCCGGCGAGCAGCGTGGCTGCCGCGAATGCGCACGCGAGCATCCAGCCTTGGCGCGCGCGGCGCCCGAACCATGAATGGAGCATTGCGTTCAAACCGTGCGGTTACACGCCGAGCAGCGGGCGCGCATAGTGATCGACGAGCAGCGCGGCGAACAGCAGCGACAGGTAGACGATCGAGTAACGGAAAGCCTTGCGGGCGAGTTCGTCCGAATAGTCGCGATGGATCTTCCACGCATACGCGAGGAACACCGCGCCGAGCAGCACCGCGCTCACCAGGTAGACGGCGCCGCTCATCCCGGAGATGAACGGCATCAGCGTGACCGCGAACAGGATCACCGTGTACAGCAGGATGTGCAGCCGCGTGAACTTCTCGCCGTGCGTGACGGGCAGCATCGGCAGGCCCGCGTTTTCGTAGTCCTTGCGGCGATAGAGCGCCAGCACCCAGAAATGCGGCGGCGTCCACACGAAGATGATCAGCACGAGGATCCACGCGTCGCCAGGCACCGCGCCGGTGACCGCGGCCCAGCCGAGCGCCGGCGGCATCGCGCCCGATGCGCCGCCGATCACGATGTTCTGCGGCGTCATCGGCTTGAGCAGCAGCGTGTAGATCACCGCGTAGCCGACGAACGTCGCGATCGTCAGCCACATCGTCAGCGGGTTCGTGAAGGTATAGAGCGTCCATGCGCCGACGCTGCCCAGCACGGCCGAGAACAGCAGGATCTGCGGCGTCGTGATCTCGCCGCGCGCGGACGGACGCCACGCGGTACGGCGCATCATCGCGTCGATCTTCTGCTCGACGAGGCAGTTGATCGCGAACGCGGCGCCGGCCAGCAGCCAGATGCCGACCGTGCCGCCGATCAGCACATGCCACGGCACCATGCCCGGCGTCGCGAGAAACATGCCGATCACCGCACAGAACACCGCGAGCTGCGTGACACGCGGCTTCGTCAGCGCCATGTACTGCGAGAACCGGCTACCGGGCGATTGGGAAAGGGTGCTTTGCATGGGGACGGTCACGCCGGGGCGGCGTCGCGCGCGGGCTGCACGACACGGCCGGGGCGGCTTGAAAGGATGCGAAAGTTTAACATGACGACGAGCAGCAGCAGGATCGCGGCGCCGCCGTTGTGCGCGACGGCGACCGGCAGCGGCCACTGCAGCACGATGTTGGTCAGGCCCGTCAGGAACTGCAGCAGAACCACCAGCAGCACGCCGTTCGCGGGCCGACGCAGCGACTCGAAGCGGCGCATCCTCAGCGCGAACGCGACCAGGTACGCGACGACGACGAACGCGAACGTGCGGTGGGTCCAGTGGATCGCGACCAGCGCATCCTGCGTGATCGCGTCGCCGTCCTTCGTCATGCCGAGCGCGCGCCACAGATGGAAGCCCTGGCCGAAGTTCATCGGCGGCATCCACTGACCGTTGCAGGTCGGGAAGTCGGTACACGCGAGCACCGCGTAGTTGGTGCTCACCCAGCCGCCGAGCGCGATCTGCACGACCAGCAGCACCAGCGCAGCGAGCGCGGCCGCGCGGTAGCGGCCGGCCTCCGGGTCATGCGACGGCAGCGGCGTCTGCCGCGCCGCGAGCCAGCCGAGCGTGCCGAGCAGCATGAGGCCGAGCAGCAGGTGGGTCGTGACGATCACCGGCTGCAGCTTCATCGTGACCGTCCACGCGCCGAACACGCCCTGCACGACGATCAGCAGCAAGAGGCTCGTCGGCCACCACGGCGACACGTGCAGCGGGCGGCGGCGCAGCCGCGCGGACCAGGCGATCACGACCTGCGCGATGATCAGCACGCCGATCGCCATCGCGAAATAGCGGTGGATCATCTCGATCCACGCCTTCGTCATGCTGACGGGGCCGGTCGGCATCGCCTGGTGCGCGGCCGTGATCGCGGCGTGCGCGATGAACGGCGACGACGTGCCGTAGCAGCCAGGCCAGTCGGGGCAGCCGAGGCCCGAATCGGTCAGCCGCGTGAAGCCGCCGAACATCACCAGGTCGAGGGTCAGGAACGTGGTGATCCACACCAGCTTGCGGAACTTGTCGTCATCGGCCTTCACCCACACGTACGACAGCGGCAGCAGCGCGATGCAGAGGCCGATCAGGCCGAGTTGCAGTAGATACGACATCGAATGGTTGCCTCGTCGTCTCGCCTTAGCCGATGCTCGACCACTTCAGCAGCTTGGTCACGTCCGACTTGATCTTGCTGGGATTCGGGTCTTTCGGAAAACGCATCATCAGGTTACCGTTCGGATCGACCATGTAGAGGTGGTCGCTGTCCTTCGTGCCGGCGTCGGCCGGCAGCCATGCAGCCACCGCGGCCGGATCGGCGACCAGCCGGCGCGTGTCCGGATAGGCTTCCAGAACCTTCTGCGGAATCGCGTCCGCATCGCTGCGCAGCCACACCATCGTGATCCGGTGCCGCTCGCCCGCCTGCGTGACGCGGATCTGGCGCATGAAGTAGAGCTTTTGCGCGCATGCATCGTCGCACGCGCTGCGGTCGGTCATCACGAACAGCCACACGCCGCGCAGCGACGACAGCGGCACCGTCTTGCCGGTTTCGTCGATGACCTGCAGGTCGGCCGGGATCGGCCGCTGCGGCTCGATCAGCGTGCCGTAGTTGGTCGAGCCGCCCTTCGGCTTGATCACGTAATAGGTGAAGTACGACGCGATGATCGGCGCCGCGCACACGAGACCCAGCAGCACGAGCATCCAGCGGCCGCGCTTGCGGGCCGCGGGCGAGATCGGCGCAGCGGCCGGACCCTGACGGGAAGATTGCATGGACAAATCAGACCTCTCGAAACGAACCCGCGGCGCGTGCGCCGCGTCCTGCCATGGCGCTCACGCGCCGGCCGACTTCTTCGCCGCACGCCGCGCGGCGTACAGGCCGAAGCCGAGCGCGACCGCCGCCATGGCCCACCACTGAAACATGTAACCGTAATTGCGCTCGACGCCGGTCGTCGCCGCCGGCCAGTCGCGCACGAGCTTGTCGCCGTCGTCGCTCGTCTGCTGGATCACGAACGGCTGCAGCGGCAGCCCCGTTTCCTTCGCATACGCGGCGACGTCCAGGTTCTGCCGGATCTTCTGGTGCGCGGCCGAACCGCCTTCGCCGAGCTCGAACGCGCGCGACGCGTCGGCGCGCGCGATGCCTTCGATCTCGATCTCTCCGTCGGGCGTCGGGAACGGCTCGATCGCCGTGCGATCTGCGATGTTGCGCGGCAGCCAGCCGCGGTTCACCAGCACGGCGCCGCCGCCCGAGAGTTTAAACGGCATCACGACGTAAAAACCCGGCTGGTCGTTATACGGCCGATTGTCGAGGAACACCGCCTGCTCCGGCAGGAAGCGGCCCTTCGCCCGCACGCGGTGGAACTCGATCGACGCGAGCGGAATCGGCTGCGCGCCGACGTCGACCGGCGCCGCATGCTCGTAACGCACGACGTTCGCCTGCAGCGCTTCCTTCTGGTGCGCGCGGTCGCGCTGCCAGAACCCGAGGCGAATCGTGACCGCGACGACGACGAGAATCAGCAGCGCAGGCAGCCAGCGGATCTTCATCGGGCCACCCGCGAGGCACATTCGCGAAAGCGAAGTGCGATAATTATCCTCTTCCTTTCGAATTGCCGTCGTCCGGTTCGTGTCATGCACATCCTCGTTCCCATCGCCTTCGTCCTCATCGTCGCCAGCATGGGCTCGGCGCTCTACTTCATGATGCAAGACCGCGGCCATACGAAACGCATGGTGTGGTCGCTTGCCACCCGCGTCGGGCTGTCGGTCTCGCTGTTCCTGTTCATCCTGTTCGCGAACTGGATGGGCTGGATCCATTCGACCGGCCTGCCGATCGGGCGTTGATGCCTTCACCGCGCCGGCCGCTGCAATCGCTGTGACATTTCGCCGCACAGCGGCGCTACCAAGCAAAAGCGCCGCCTGACTGAGTCGCGGCGGCGCGGGATTGGCGTCGAGCGCAAGCAGCCGGCCGCTGCCCCGTCCCCGCCAATGAAAACGGCCCGCGCATCGCTGCGCGGGCCGTTGTTGCATTTACAGCCAGTAGACGACGACGTACAGGCCGAGCCAGACGACGTCGACGAAGTGCCAGTACCACGCGGCGCCTTCGAATGCGAAGTGGTGATCCGGCTTGAAGTGGCCGCGGATCATCCGCACCAGCACCACCGCGAGCATCGTGCCGCCGAGGAACACGTGGAAGCCGTGGAAGCCCGTCAGCAGGAAGAACGTCGAGCCGTACACGCCCGAGTTCAGCGTCAGGTTCAGTTCGTTGTACGCGTGGTAGTACTCGAAGCCCTGCGTGAACAGGAAGCAGACGCCGAGCACGAGCGTCGCGGCCAGCCACGCGATCGCCTTGTTGCGATGATTGTCGCGCAGCGCGTGGTGCGACACCGTCAGCGTCGCGCCCGACGACAGCAGCAGCGCCGTGTTCAGCGTCGGGATCGGCCACGGGCCCATCGTCTTGAAGTGACCGGCGAGCGCGGCCGGGCCTTCGTTCGGCCACACGGCGGAGAAATCCGGCCAGATCAGCTTGTAGTCGAGGCTGCCGAGCTGGTGCAGCGCGATTTCACGCGCGTAGAACAGCGCGCCGAAGAATGCGCCGAAGAACATGACTTCGGAGAAGATGAACCAGCTCATGCTCCAGCGGTACGACTTGTCGACGTTCTTGCCGTAATGACCGCCTTCCGACTCGGCGATCGAATCGCCGAACCAGTGGTACAGCGTGAAGAGCAACCACAGCAGGCCAAGCAGCGCCGTGTACGGAGCCCAGTCGTGACCGTTGATCCACAGCGCCACCGACGCGAGCATGACCAGCAGGCCGCAGGCCGCGCTGATCGGATGCTGCGACGGATGCGGCACGAAATAGTACGGGGTCTGGTTTTGACCGCTCATGCTTGATTCTCCACTTCAGTCCAATTTGTGTACCGGAAACCGCTCCGGCTTTATTTCTTGCACGGCGCGACCGCCGCCGCTCTTTCCCGCACGCAGCGCCCGGGCGCTACGCACTGCATTCTTTCGTGGCCGCGAGCCTCAGCCCACGACCGCACGCACGATCAGGATCAGCACGCCGATGAACACACCGGCCGCGATCAACGCGACGATCAGCACGTGCAGCGGATTGAGCTGCGTCGCGTCGGCCTCCAGGTCGCGCCGCTTGCGCACCCCGAAGAACGACCACAACACCGCTCGCAACGCCTGGCCGAACGACCCGCTCCGCTTGGTCTCTGTCACTGCCCCGTCTCCGTCGTCATGCGTCCGGCTTCGCGTCGCCCTGCGCCGCCGTCTTGCGCGGTGCCGGCGCCGGCGCGGCCGGCGTGTTCAGCTCGAAGAACGTGTACGACAGCGTGATCGTCTTCACGTCCTTCGGCAGCTTCGGATCGATCACGAACACCACCTGCATCTTGCGCGACTCGTTCGCAGCCAGCGTCTGCTGCGTGAAGCAAAAACACTCGATCTTCTTGAAGAACTCCGTCGCCTGCTTCGGCGCGTAGCTCGGAATCGCCTGCGCCACCACCGGCCTGCCCTGCCCGTTGGTCACGTCGTACACGATCGTCGTCAGTTCGCCCGGATGCACGTCGAGGCTGTTGCGCTCCGGCTTGAAACCGAGCGGGCCGCGCGCATTCGCATCGAACTCGACCGACACCGTGCGGCTCATGTCGACCTGCGAGTTCTTCACCTCGCGTTCGCTGACATCGCGCTGCACCAGGTTGTTGATGCCGGTGATCTGGCAGATCGCGCGATACATCGGAATCAGCGCGAAGCCGAAGCCGAACATCAGTCCGGCCACGACGAAGAGCTTCACCAGCATCGAACGATTGAATGCGCGATCGACGGCGCCCTCTTCCGGCTTCGACATACGACGACTTCCTCGCTACTGCGTCAGTTACTGCATCTCAGTGAGTGGACAGCCACCACTGCTTGATCACGACACCCACAAAAAAAACGGCGGCGATGACGAGCAGGATGAGGCCGAGCCGCTTGTTGCCCGCGCGAATCTGCTCGGGCGTTCGTCTTTGTTGTGGATTCCGGTTCATTTGAAACTTCGCTGAAACTTCGCTGGTACATCGATTCGGCGCCCGCCGCGCCTGCCTGCGCGGCAGGCAGCGGCGGAACGCCGGGTGAAACTTATTCGACGTGCGGCGGTTGCTCGAACGTGTGGAAGGGAGCCGGGCTCGGCACCGTCCACTCGAGGCCCGTCGCGCCATCCCACGGCTTGTCCGACGCCTTTTCCAGGTCGCCGCCGCCACGGTAGGCCGGCAGCGCGACCGCGAACAGGAAGTACACCTGCGCGAGGCCGAAGCCGAATGCGCCGATCGTCGCCACCTGGTTGAAGTCCGTGAACTGCGCCGGGTAGTCCGCATAGCGGCGCGGCATGCCCGCGAGACCGACGAAGTGCATCGGGAAGAACGTCAGGTTGAAGAAGATCATCGACGACCAGAAGTGGATCTTGCCGCGCGTCTCGTTGTACATCCAGCCCGTCCACTTCGGCGCCCAGTAGTACCAGCCCGCGAACAGCGCGAACAGGGAACCCGCCACCAGCACGTAGTGGAAGTGCGCCACCACGAAGTAGGTGCCGTGGTACTGGATGTCGAGCGGCGCCATCGCCAGCATCAGGCCCGTCAGGCCGCCGAACGTGAACACGAACAGGAAGCCGATCGCGAACAGCATCGGGGTTTCGAACGTCATCGAGCCGCGCCACATCGTCGCGAGCCAGTTGAACACCTTCACGCCCGTCGGCACCGCGATCAGCATCGTCGCGTACATGAAGAACAGCTGACCGGTGACCGGCATGCCCGTCGCGAACATGTGGTGCGCCCAGACCATGAACGACAGGATCGCGATCGACGCCGTCGCATACACCATCGAGCTATAGCCGAACAGCGTCTTGCGTGCGAACGCCGGGATCACCTGCGACACGATCCCGAACGCCGGCAGAATCATGATGTACACCTCGGGGTGGCCGAAGAACCAGAAGATGTGCTGGTACATCACCGGGTCGCCGCCGCCTGCCGCGTTGAAGAACGACGTGCCGAAGTGGCGGTCGAACAGCACCATCGTGATCGCGCCTGCCAGAACCGGCATCACGGCGATCAGCAGGTACGCGGTGATCAGCCAGGTCCATGCGAACATCGGCATCTTCATCAGCGTCATGCCCGGTGCGCGCATGTTCAGGATCGTCACGACGATGTTGATCCCGCCCATGATCGACGACGCGCCCATGATGTGGACCGCGAAGATCGCGAAGTCCATGCCCGGGCCCATCTGCGTCGACAGCGGTGCGTACAGCGTCCAGCCGGCGGCCGTCGCGCCGCCCGGCGCGAAGAACGAACCGACCAGCAGCACGGCCGCGACCGGCAGCAGCCAGAAGCTGAAGTTGTTCATCCGCGCGAACGCCATGTCGGACGCGCCGATCTGCAGCGGAATCATCCAGTTCGCGAAGCCGACGAACGCCGGCATGATCGCGCCGAACACCATGATCAGGCCGTGCATCGTCGTGAGTTCGTTGAAGAACTCCGGACGCATGATCTGCAGGCCCGGCTCGAACAGCTCGGCACGGATGCCGAGTGCCATCACGCCGCCCGACAGGAACATGATGAACGAGAACAGCAGGTACAGCGTACCGATGTCCTTGTGGTTGGTGGCGAACAGCCAGCGCCGCCAGCCGTGCGGCATTTCGTGCGCGTGGTCGTCGTGCGCGTGGTCCGCGGCTACGTCGTGCCCGATGCTAGACATGAGAATCTCCTAATGCGAATACGTCGACTAACTCAGCGACACGTCAAGCCGCCGGCCCGATCTCGACCCGCCGGGCTTCCTTCGCGTCAGCCCCGCCCGTGATCGTTTCCGGCTTTTTGAGAATAATGTGGTCTTCCGCCACGCCTGCTGCCTTCAGCGCGTCGCGCACGGCCTGTGCACGATGCTTGGCGAGTTCGGCGTTCGCGTCGGCCGAGCCCGTCTTGTCGGTGAAACCCGACAGCGCGAGCTTCGCGTCCGGATGTGCCTTCGCATAGTCGGCCGCTGCGGCGATCGCCGCCTTCGCATCGGCCGGCAGCACGCTCTTGCCCGTTTCGAAGTAGATCGTCGACACAGCCGCCGATGCCGCCGGTTGCTCGGCCGCACCCGACGCGGCTTGCGCCGGTGCCGAGGCCGCTTCGGCCGGCGCCGCGGCGCCCGCCACGTCTTCCGGCATCTTGCCGTTGCGCGCGTCGGTCACTTGCTTCGGCTGCAGCAGGTCGTTCTTGTGGTTGCCCCACGAGTTGCGCTCGTACGTGATGACCGATGCGATGTCGAGGTCCGACAGCGACGCCCACGACGGCATCGCACCCTTGCCGTGCAGCACTCGCTCGACGTGGCCGGCGATCGGGCCGTTCACGATCGGGCTGCCGTCCATCGCCGGAAAGGCGCCGAGGCCCTTGCCGTTCACCTGGTGGCAGGCCGCGCAGTTCGCCTTGTAGACTTCCTCGCCGTGCGCGACGAGTTCGGCCATCGTGTAAACCTTGTTCGGATCGACCGACGCGCTGGCCAGCTTGGCCTTCTGCGCGCTCACCCACTTCGCGTAGTCGTCGTCCGACAGCACGACGACCACGACCGGCATGAACGCGTGTTCCTTGCCGCACAGTTCGGTACAGAAGCCGCGGAACGTGCCGACCTTGTCGGCCTTGAACCACGTATCGCGCACGAAGCCGGGGATCGCATCCTGCTTCACGCCGAACGCCGGCACGTACCACGAGTGAACGACGTCGTTCGCGGTCGTGATGATGCGGATCTTCTTGTTGACCGGCACGACGAGCGGGTTGTCGACTTCCTGCAGGTAGGTCTCGGTGATCGGCTTCTTGCCCATCACTTCGTCACGCGGGGTGCTGAGCGTCGACAAGAAGCTGATGCCCTCGCCCGGCCCCTTCACGTAGTCGTAGCCCCACTTCCACTGGTAGCCGGTGACCTTGATCGTGAGATCGGCGTTGGTCGTGTCCTTCATCGCGACGACGGCCTTCGTGGCCGGCAGCGCCATCAGCACGACGATGATGAACGGCACGATCGTCCAGATGATTTCGACGGTCGTGCTTTCATGGAAATTGGCGGCCTTGTGGCCTTTGGATTTGCGGTGCGCGAAGATCGAATAGAACATCACGCCGAACACGCCGACGAAGATCACCGTACACAGGATCAGCATCATCGTGTGGAGATCGTAGAGCTCCTCGGCGATCTTCGTGACAGGCGGCTGAAAGTTGATCTCGTTGACGCGGGGGCCGCCCGGGCTATCACCGACCGCCAGAGCCGCGCCGGCAAAGAGCAATCCGCTGCATGCCAGCACGCCCGTGAGGGCTCGCTTGATTGTTTTCATAGCATCCTTACCCAAAATTTCCATTCAAACCCTCCCCCGTCGCAAGGCGCCGGCCTGTTCCGGCCGGTGCCCGCGCCTCGTCAGCCGCAGCGCCTGAGCGACACGCGCAGTTCGTCGGCGAACTGCGCACGCTTGTGCTGCGCGAGATGCTGCCCGATTACGACGGTCTGCCCGCGCGATACCAGTCGAATCGGATCGCGTGGCGTCGCACCCGGCTCGACCCGCACCCAGCGCGGATTGAATTCGATCTGCGTGAGCCGCTCCGCATCCATCCGCTCGATCACGAGCCGGTGCGGAAACAGCCTGATGCGCTCGTAATCGACCGCATGACGGGCATGGATCGCAAACGCGACGCC
Organism: Burkholderia sp. SCN-KJ; assembly: GCF_024656005.1. Lineage (NCBI taxonomy): Bacteria > Pseudomonadati > Pseudomonadota > Betaproteobacteria > Burkholderiales > Burkholderiaceae > Burkholderia > Burkholderia sp. SCN-KJ. The sequence continues at coordinate 159,148 of NZ_JANKOG010000011.1, read as the reverse complement.
GACCGCCAGCAATTCGATTCCGGTGAAGGGCATGACGAGCCAGGCCCCCCGCCACATCAGCACTGCCGCGATCACCAGCGAGAAGCCCGCGAGCGACGCGTAAAACAGCACGAACTGGCGCGGCGACACCGAACAGTTGCGTTTCATGAGCCAGTCTTCGAGGACCGGTTCATCGTTCGTCTCCGCCGACACCCTTGCTGCTTCCATCGCCGCCTCACGCGAATGGCATGCGATGCATGCCTGCATCGGACTCGTCGGCCCGTATTGCGGGGACCCCGGGACGACAAGCTGACGCATTATAGGCGGGTTCAATGGCATCCACAAGCAAGCGGCTATCGGCCCGCGAGCCAAGCGCCACAAGCTTCCCGGCCGTTTTTGGCGTCTATTCGACCCCGCTTTGCGCCGCTAATTTCAGACATAACAAAACCCCTCTTTACCGCTTTACCGATTCTTCGGACGCCCCTTTCCGATATCTTCGATGCGCACGATGCCGTGCCCCTCGGCGGTCGTGCGCGGCACGGCCTTCCATGCGTGGCCGTAGATCACCTCGAACGTCAGCGCAATCGTGCCGTCCGCGCGCCGGCGCGCTTCCAGCGCGTCGCCGAGCGCCGCGCGAAAGCGCCGCGCCGCATGCTGCGGCACCGCGCGATCGAACGGATAGGCGCCCCAGCGGCGCACGTCGGCCAGCAGGGAATCGGGGGTCTTGTACGTGACGGTCAGCACTTCCTGGTCCATCACCGGAATCTCGAAGCCGCTCTCGACGAGCATGTCGCCGAGGTCGTGCATGTCGACGAAATCGACGACGCGCGCGGCCGGCGGTGCGATGCCGAGCGCCGCTTCGGCATCCGCGCAGGCCGCGCGCAGCTCGCGCAGCGTGTCGGGGCCGAGCGTGCTGAACATCAGCAGGCCGTTCACGCGCAGCACGCGCTGCCATTCAGGGAACACCGTGTCGGGACGCGAATGCCAGTGCAGCGCGAGATTCGACCAGATCAGGTCGAACGCGCCGGCCGCGAACGGCAGCACCGAGAAGTCGGCCTGCGCGACGCGCGGGCCGCGCTGGCCCAGCGCCCGGCCGAGCGACGCGGGCAGCCAGCGGCGCCAGCTCGCCTGCTCGACCTCGCGCTGGCCCGCCCGCGCGAGCATCGCGCCGGACAGGTCGACGCCGAACACCGGGGCTTCGGGGAAGCGCGCGCGCAGCGCCGGCAGGTCGTCGCCCGGGCCGCAGCCTGCGTCGAGCACGGCCGCGGGGCTCACCTTGATGTATTCGAGGCGCTCGTTCATCCGCTGCGCGATCTCGCGCGGCAGGAACGCGACCGCGTCGAACGCGGCGGCGCGGCGATCGAAGATCCGCCGCAGACGCCGGGTGTCATTGGCCGGACGGCCGGTTGAAGTCGAAGCTGGGGACATGTCGGGCACACTGGCGAAGAGCCCGAAGTATACTCGCTCGCCTCGTAGCCTTCATCGAGACGGGGCCGCCAGGAGTGTTCGCGATGGATCGCAGTTCCGCCCCGCGCCCGATGCGCGTCGTTTTGTCGCAGGTTCGCGCGCTGGCCGTGCGCGTCGTCGCACTCGCATTGCCGAATCGGTGCGCGCTGTGCGGCAATTTGTCACATCCGGTGATTTGCAGCGCCTGCGACGCCGCGTACTGGAACGAAGCGCGGCTGCGCTGCGACGTCTGCGCGGTGCCGCTGGGCGTCGGGCGGCCGCGCGCAGCCCGCGGCCGGCACGGCGGCGCCGGCTCCGCGTCCGCGTATCGGTGCGAAGCATGCCGCGCGACGCCGCCGCCGTTCGATGCGACGCTCGCGCTCGCCGATTACCGCGCCCCGCTCGACGGGCTCGCGCGCGGCCTGAAGTTTCATGCGCGGCTCGCGCTCGGCGCGGAATTCGCGGCCCGGCTCGCACAGCGGATCGACGACACGGACGCGCTGCGCGCCACCGGCGGCTTCGACGTGATCGCACCGGTGCCGTTGTCGCACGGACGGCTCGTCGCGCGCGGCTACAACCAGGCGTGGGCGATCGCGCGGCCGCTCGCGCGCCGGCTCGGCGTGCGCGCCGACGCGGCGCTGCTGGCACGCGTGGCCGAAACCGCGCCGCAGTCGCGGCTCGACCGGCGCGCGCGGCGCGACAACGTGCGCGCGGCGTTCGCGGTGGCGGGCGACCTCACCGGCCGCCACGTGGCACTCGTCGACGACGTGATGACGTCCGGCGCGACGCTCGCGGCGGCCGCGCAGGCATTGAAGGCGGCGGGCGCCGCACGCGTGACGAATCTGGTTGCGCTGCGCACCGCCAGGGATTAATTAGATAGAGAGGCCGGCCGCCCGCGCGCGGCGCCGGTCGTCACGAACCGGCCGGCCGGGACGGAGTGCACGCCGCTTCGCCCCGGCCGGCCCAGCCAGACCCAACCATGTTCAACGTCGTCCTCGTCGCCCCCGAAATTCCGCCGAACACCGGCAACGTGATCCGCCTGTGCGCAAACACCGGCGCGCGCCTGCACCTGATCGAGCCGCTCGGCTTTCCGCTCGACGACGCGAAGATGCGCCGCGCGGGCCTCGATTATCACGAGTACGCGGAAATGCGCGTGCACCGCGACTGGGACGCGTTCGTCGCGACCGAAGCACCCGATTCCGCGCGGATGTTCGCGTTCACGACCCGTGGCTCGGGCCGCTTCCACGACCATGCATTCGTGCCGGGCGACTGGTTCGTGTTCGGCTCGGAAACACGCGGCCTGCCGGCCGAGGTGCTCGAACGCTTCGCGAACGAACAGCGCGTGCGCCTGCCGATGCGGCCGGGCAACCGCAGCCTGAACCTATCGAACACGGTGGCGGTGGTCGTGTTCGAGGCGTGGCGCCAGGCCGGCTTCGAAGGCGGCGCCTGACGCGCCCGCCCGGCCCGCGCCGCGCGGCCGGATCCGCTCACGCGCTAGATACGCGCGAGCCGCGCGCGATACAGGTCGTAGATGTCGGATGAAAAGCACGCGAACACCACGCGTGCGAGGTTCGGCGCCTGCGGCAGCATTTCGGCGACCGTGCCGACCGCGATGTCGACGGCCTCCTCGGCCGGATAGCGGTACACGCCGCAGCTGATCGCCGGGAATGCGATCGAGGTCGCCGCAACCTCCTCGGCCAGCTCGATCGCACGCCGGTAGCATGCCGCGAGCAACTCGGGCTCGCCGCGCCCGCCGCCGTGCCACACCGGGCCGACCGCATGAATCACGTATCGGGCCGGCAGCCCGTGGCCGCGCGTGAGCTTCGCGTCGCCGGTCTCGCAGCCGCCGAGCGTGCGGCACTCGGCGAGCAGGCCCGGGCCGGCCGCGCGATGGATCGCGCCGTCGACCCCGCCGCCGCCGAGCAGCGAACCGTTCGCGGCATTGACGATCACGTCGACGTCGAGCGTCGTGATGTCGACGCGTTGCGCGTCGAGCGTGGTGGAACCGATCTGCAGCATGACACCCTCCCGAAACGCCGGAGACGGTTCAAGCGTAGTGCGCTTTGGCGCCGCCCGCTGTGCGCGAGTGCGCCCGGCCGCAAAAATCGGTGTGATTCGTCGGTGATTCGTCAGCGTTATTCGGCGCGCGCGTCGCGCCGCAGCAGGCCGCTGACCGCATCGCGCGGTGCGACGCCGTCGAACAGCACACCGCACACGGCTTCGGTGATCGGCATTTCGATCGCCTGCGCGCGCGCGAGCGCGAGCACGGCCTGTGCGCAGCGCACGCCTTCGGCCACATGGCCGAGCGCGCCGAGGATGTCGTTCAGCGAGCGGCCGGCCGCCAGCTGCAGGCCGACCGTGCGATTGCGCGACAGGTCGCCCGTCGCGGTGAGGATCAGGTCGCCGAGGCCCGTGAGGCCCGTGAAGGTCTCCGCGCGGCCGCCGAGCGCGACGCCGAGGCGCGACATTTCGGCGAGACCGCGCGTGACCAGCGCGGCGCGCGCGTTCAGCCCGAGGCCGAGGCCGTCGGCGATGCCGGTCGCGATCGCCAGCACGTTCTTCACCGCGCCGCCGACCTCGACGCCGACCACGTCGTCACCCGTATAGATCCGCATCGCGCCGTGATGGAACGCGGCGAGCGTGCGTTCGCGGCATTCGGCGGACGTGCTCGCGACCGTCAGCGCGACGGGCAGCGCGAGCCCGACCTCGCGGGCGAAGCTCGGCCCCGACAGCACGCCGTTGCTGTGCTGCCCCGGCAGCTCGGCCGCGATCACCTGGTGCGGCAGCAGATGCGTGTCGGCCTCGAAGCCCTTGCAGACCCACACGACATGCGCGGGCACGCAGCCCGCGTCGCGCATCGCGCCGAACAGCGTGCGCAGCCCGGCCACCGGCGCGGCGATCACGCACAGCGCGTCGTCCGCGGCGCCGTGCGCGAGCGCGACGCCGAGATCGGCGTCGTAGCGCAGCGCATCGGGCAGCGCGATGCCATCCAGATAGCGGGAATTTTCGTGCCGGGCCTGCAGCCCGGCGATCAGCGCGGCGTCGCGCGCCCAGAGAAGCGTATCGTGCCGCGCGGCCAGATGGCCCGCGAGCGCGGTGCCCCAGGCACCGGCGCCGAGAACGGCTACTTTCATACCCAGCACCGGTCCGGAGTAAAACGTCAGTTCAGCGTCGAGCCGTTCGGCGCGCCTGCCGCACCGGCCTGCTGCTGCTGAAGCTGCGCGAGACGCTGCTCGTACAGCGCCTGGAAGTTGATTTCCGCCAGGTGGATCGGCGGGAAGCCCGCACGCGTGATCGCGTCGGCGATGTTCGAGCGCAGGTACGGGAACAGAATCGTCGGGCAGGCGATGCCGACGAGCGGGTCGAGTTGTTCGTCGGGAATGTTGCGAATGTCGAAAATGCCGGCCTGCTTCGCTTCGATCAGGAACGCGACCTTGTCCTTCACCTTCGCGGTGACGGTGCCCGACACGACGACTTCGAACACGCTTTCCGCGAGACGTTCGGCCTTGACGTCGACTTCGACTTCAACCGACGGCATGTCCTGCTCGAGGAAGATCGCCGGCGAATTCGGCTGCTCGAGCGACATATCCTTCAGGTAGACGCGCTGGATGTTGAAGAACGGTTGGTTTTCGACGTCGGACATGGTGTTTCCCTAAAAGTGGTGACGCGGCGGCCCGGCTTCACGCCGGCCGCCTCGGTTGAATCCTGCGCGCTCATGCCGCGGCGCGGCCGGCGGCCATTCTGCCCTAATCAGGCCGCTTGCAGAAGCGGCACGAGCCCGCCTTCGCGGTCGAGCTTCGACAGATCGTCGTAGCCGCCGACGTGCTTGTCGCCAATATAGATTTGCGGGACCGTGCGACGACCGGTGCGCGTCATCATTTCCTCACGGCGGGCCGGATCGCGGTCGATCAGCACCTTTTCGATCTGCTCCACGCCGCGCAGCTTCAGCAGGCGCTCGGCCTGAATGCAATACGGACACACCTGCGTGCTGTACATCAAAACCTTGCTCACTTCGCCACTCCTTGTTTGACGACCGGCATCCCGGCCTGCTGCCAGGCGGCGACGCCGCCCTCGAGCACGTGTACCTCGGCATAGCCTGCCGCCTCGACCTCGCGCGCCGCCTTCTGCGACTGCTGGCCGTTCTGGCAGACGAGCAGCACGGGGGTGCTCTTGTTTTTCGCGACCTGCGCAATTTTCGCGCCGATCTCGCCGGCGGCGAGCTGGCGTGCCGACGGCAGGTGGCCGGCAGCAAAGTCGGACGCGGTACGCAGGTCGATCACGACCGCGTTGCGGCGATTGATGAGCTGCGTCGCCTCCGCGGCCGACAGGCCGCCGCGGCCGCGGCGCAGGGCCGGCCAGGCGAGGAGGCCGCCGGAAACCAGCAGGATCGCGATAAGGGCCAGGTTCGTGTAATTGGTAAAGAACGTCACGGAATGCCGCCGGAAAAAGAGAAATCGGATGAGGACAATCGCGCCATTATAAAATAACCGCCTTGCGCGATGGCGGACCCGGGCCGGGTACCGCGCGACGCGCCCCGCTTCCCTATCACTACCGACCGCAAGATCCATGTACAAACTCGTTCTCATCCGCCACGGCGAATCGACGTGGAACAAGGAAAACCGCTTCACCGGCTGGGTCGACGTCGACCTGACCGAACAGGGTCGCAACGAGGCCTACCAGGCCGGCGAATTGCTCAAGGAGGCCGGCTACACGTTCGACATCGCCTACACGTCGGTGCTCAAGCGCGCGATCCGCACGCTGTGGCACGTGCAGGACAAGATGGACCTGATGTACCTGCCGGTCGTCCACTCGTGGCGCCTGAACGAGCGCCACTATGGCGCGCTGTCGGGCCTGAACAAGGCGGAAACGGCCGCCAAGTTCGGCGACGAGCAGGTGCTCGTGTGGCGCCGCAGCTACGACACGCCGCCGCCGGCGCTCGAGCCGACCGACGAGCGCGCGCCGTTCGACGACCCGCGCTACGCGAAGGTGCCGCGCGAGCAGCTGCCGCTCACCGAATGCCTGAAGGACACGGTCGCGCGCGTGCTGCCGCTGTGGAACGAGTCGATCGCGCCGGCCGTCCGTGCGGGCAAGCAGGTGCTGATCGCCGCGCACGGCAACTCGCTGCGCGCGCTGATCAAGTACCTCGACGGCATCTCGGACAGCGACATCGTCGGCCTGAACATCCCGAACGGCGTGCCGCTCGTGTATGAGCTCGACGAGAACCTGAAGCCGATCACGCACTACTACCTGGGCGACCAGGACGCGATCGCGAAGGCGCAGGCCGCCGTCGCGAAGCAGGGCAAGGCGGGCTGATACCCGTCGTGCCGGGCGGGCCGCCTCGCGCGCGGCCTGCCCGGCCGCTCCGGCGCGCGGGCGCGAACCTTCGCGGCCCCGGTGCTGTCGAACCCGCTTTCGAATCCGCTGCGCATCCGGCGCCCCCGCCGGGACCGGGCTCCCGGACCATTTCGCACCGGTCCACTGAGCAATCGGGCGAACAGTTATACTTGTCCGCTACATCCCCGCTACCGCCACGCGCTTCCCGACCGCACCAGACTCTCTATGCGAATGAAATTGAAGAACATCGGCCTGATTGCCGCGGGCCTCGCCACGGGCGTATTCGCCACGCTGCAGGTTTCGGCATCGGCCGAGCAGACCGCCATGGCACCGCTTCCCCTCGACCAGCTCCGCCTGTTCGCGGAAGTGTTCGGCCAGATCAAGCGCGAGTACGTCGAGCCGGTCGACGACAAGAAGCTGCTGACGGCGGCGATCAAGGGCATGGTGTCGAGCCTCGACCCGCACTCGTCGTTCCTCGACAAGACCGACTACGACGAGCTGCAGGAGCAGACCAAGGGCCGCTTCGCGGGTCTCGGCATCGAGATCTCGCAGGAAGACGGCCTCGTCAAGGTGATCTCGCCGATCGAAGATACGCCCGCGTTCCGCGCCGGCATCCGTCCGGGCGACCTGATCACGCGCATCAACGACAAGCCGGTGCGCGGCATGACGCTCGACAAGGCCGTCAAGCAGATGCGCGGCGAGCCGGGCACCAAGGTCACGCTGACGATCTTCCGCAAGAGCGACGACCGCACGTTCCCGATCACGGTCACGCGCGCGATCATCAGGGTCCAGAGCGTGAAGATGAAGCTGCTCGACCCGGGCTACGCGTATATCCGGATCACGAGCTTCCAGGAGCGCACGACGCCCGATCTCGCCGCGAAGCTGCAGGACATCGCGCGCCAGCAGCCGAACCTGAAGGGCCTGATCGTCGACCTGCGCAACAACGGCGGCGGCCTGCTGCAGAGCGCGGTCGGCGTCGCCGGCGCGTTCCTGCCGCCCGACTCCGTCGTCGTGTCGACCAACGGCCAGATCCCGGATTCGAAGCAGGTCTACCGCGACACCTACGACAACTACCGCCTGCCGTCCTTCGACGGCGATCCGCTGAAGAGCCTGCCGCCGATCTTCAAGACCGTGCCGATGGTCGTGCTGACGAACGCTTACTCGGCGTCCGCGTCGGAGATCGTCGCCGGCGCGCTGCAGGATTCGAAGCGCGCGCAGATCATGGGCAAGACGACGTTCGGCAAGGGCTCGGTGCAGACGGTCCGTCCGATGACGGCCGACACCGCGCTGCGCCTGACGACCGCCTACTACTACACGCCGAGCGGCCGTTCGATCCAGAACAAGGGCATCACGCCCGACGTGCCGGTCGATCAGTATGCGGACGGCGATCCGGACGACGTGCTCGTGACGCGCGAGGTCGACTACACGAACCACCTCGCGAACACGCAGGATCCGAACGAGAAGAAGGAACAGGAAGAGCGCGAGCAGCGCCGGATGGACCAGCTGCGCGTCCTCGAGGAGCAGAACGACAAGAAGACGCCGGAGCAACGCCAGAAGGACCGCGATCGCAAGCCGATCGAGTTCGGCAGCGCCGACGACTTCATGATGCAGCAGGCGCTCAACAAGCTCGAAGGCAAGACGGTGCAGGAATCGAAGTCGCTGCTCGCCGAGAGCACGACGAAGAGTCCTGCGACCAAGGCCGCGTCCCCCGCGAAGGCGTCGGGCGCGAAGGCCGCCGCACCGAAGCCCGCGTCGGCACCGCAGTAAGCGCCGGCCGGCATCCGACGGGCCATCGCGGGAAGACCGCGATGGCCCGTTTTTCATGTGCGCCTAGAATATGCAGATGGACGCAGAGGCGTCCGCGCCGCCGCCGGCGGCATGCCTCACCCGACCTCTCCATGAACGACGATCAACTCCTCCGCTACTCCCGCCACATCCTCGTCGACGAAATCGGCATCGAGGCGCAGCAGCGCTTCCTCGACGCGCATGCGATCGTCGTCGGTGCCGGCGGTCTCGGCTCGCCGGCCGCGATGTATCTCGCGGCGTCCGGGGTCGGCACGATCACGCTCGTCGACGCCGACACGGTCGACCTCACGAACCTGCAGCGGCAGATCCTGCACGTGACGGCCTCGGTCGGCCGCAGCAAGGTCGAATCGGGGCGCGACGCGCTCGCGCAGCTGAACCCGGAAGTGACCGTGCACGCGGTCGCGGCGCGCGTCGACGATGCATGGCTCGACGCGCACGTGCCGCAGGCGACCGTCGTGCTCGACTGCACCGACAACTTCGCGACGCGCCATGCGATCAACCGCGCGTGCGTCGCGCACGGCGTGCCGCTCGTGTCGGGCGCCGCGCTGCGCTTCGACGGCCAGATCAGCACGTTCGACTTCCGCGACCCGGCCGCGCCCTGTTACGCGTGCGTGTTTCCGGAGGACCAGCCGTTCGAGGAAGTCGCGTGCGCGACGATGGGCGTGTTCGCGCCGACGGTCGGGATCATCGGCGCGATGCAGGCCGCCGAAGCGCTGCGCGTGATCGGCGCGATCGGCACGACGCTCAACGGGCGGCTGATGATGCTCGATTCGCTGCGAATGGAATGGACGACGATGAAGATCGCGCGCCAGGCCGACTGCCCCGTGTGCCAGGGCCGGCACTGACGCGCGCGGGATGCATGAACGCATGCGCCGGGCGGCGCATGCGCGACGTTTCGCTAGCGACGCGCGCGACGGTTTCGCCGCGCAGTCCGCGCCGCCTAGGCAGCCGCGTCCGCGCGCGGTTCCGCGACCGACAGGCGCTTGAGCGCCGCCTGCACTTCCTCCGGCTCGAACGCGGCCAGCACGTCGGCCGTCGGCTTCTCGAGCGCCTTCAGGTGCGCGCGCAGGATCTCCTGCTTCACGACCAGCAACTGGCTCGGGTGCATCGAGAACTCGGTGAGCCCCATCCCGAGCAGCAGGCGCGTGAGCGCCGGATCGCCCGCCATCTCCCCGCACACCGACACCGACACGCCCGCACGCTTCGCTTCGCGCAGCGTATAGGCGATCAGGTGCAGCACCGCCGGATGCAGCGGGTCGTACAGGTGCGCGACCGCATTGTCCGCGCGGTCGATCGCGAGCGTGTACTGGATCAGGTCGTTCGTGCCAATCGACAGGAAATCGAAGCGCTTCAGGAACAGCGGCAGCGCGATCGCCGCGGCCGGGATCTCGATCATCGCGCCGACGCGCACGTTCGGATCGTATGCGAGCCCCGCGTCGTCGAGCTGGCGCTTCGCCTCGCGGATCAGGTCGAGCGTCTGGTCGATCTCCTGCGCGTGCGCGAGCATCGGGATCAGGATCTTCACCTGCCCGAACGCGGACGCGCGCAGGATCGCGCGCAGCTGCGTGAGGAACATCTGCGGCTCGGACAGGCTCCAGCGGATCGCACGCAGGCCGAGCGCCGGGTTCGGCGCCGTCTCGTAGCCTTCGTCGAGCGCCTCGAGCGGCTTGTCCGCGCCGACGTCGATCGTGCGGATCGTCACCGGCATGCCCTTCATCCACTCGACCGCGCGCTTGTACGCGGCGAACTGCTCCTCCTCCTCGGGCATCTCCTTCTGATGCATGAACAGGAACTCGGAACGGAACAGCCCGACGCCGACCGCGCCGGCCTCGACCGCCGCCTTCGCGTCGTCGGGCAGCTCGATGTTCGCGTAGAGGTCGATCTTCGTGCCGCACAGGGTTTGCGTCGGCGAGAACTTCAGGCGCTGCAGCTTGCGCTGTTCGAGCAGCTTCTCGGACTGGCGGTACGAATATTCCTCGAGGACGATCGGCGCCGGATCGACGATCACGATCCCCTGGTCGCCGTCGACGATGATCAGGTCGTCCTGGCGGATCAGCGAACTCGCATGCTGGACGCCGACCGCGGCCGGAATGCCGAGGCTGCGCGCGACGATCGCCGTGTGCGACGTGCGCCCGCCGAGGTCGGTGACGAACGCCTGGAACGACTGCGACTTGAACTGCATCATGTCGGCCGGCGCGATGTCGTGCGCGACGACGATCATCTCGTTCTGGCTGTGCCCGGCCGCGCGATCGAGCGCCTGCGACGCCGACGGCGCACCGGCGAGCGCCTTCAGCACGCGCTCGACCACCTGCTCGATGTCGGCCTTGCGCTCGCGCAGGTATTCATCCTCGATATCGTCGAAGTGGCGCGTGAGCAGCTCGAGCTGCTCGGTCAGCGCCCATTCGACGTTGTAGCGTCGCGTGCGGATCAGGTCGATGGTTTCCTGCACGAGCATCGCGTCGCTCAGGATCATCATGTGGACGTCGATGAACGCGCCCACTTCGGTCGGGGTATCGTCGGTCAGGTCGGCGCGCAGCGCGTCGAGTTCGCGATGCACGACCTCGCGCGCCGTGCTGAAACGCTCGACCTCGGCGTCGATCTGGTTCGCCTCGACCAGGTAATGGGCGACGTCAAGCGCCGCCGGCGCGATCAGATACGCTCGCCCGATCGCGATACCACGTGAGACGGGAATGCCATGCAGCGTGAAGGACACGCGCACCTCCTCTGTACATGTAAAGCCGCGGCACACTGCTGCGATGCGCTTATGACCCCGGTTAGCGATTATAAATTCCGCACCTCCGTGCTGGCTGCATGCAGCGCAGCATTGCGCTTTCCGCATCAATGCTACGGACGAAAAAAATGCCGCGACATACGCGGCATTCTGCTTCGAAACGGCAACGATCGCGGGGCAGGCCCCGGATCACTGACCTTCGCCGAACTTGTCCGCGATCAGCTTGAGCAACGCGTCCATCGCCTCGCGCTCGTCCGGACCTTCGGTCTCGATCGTCACGCTGCTGCCGATGCCCGCCGCGAGCATCATCACGCCCATGATGCTTTTCGCGTTGATCTTGCGTCCGTTGCGCGTCATCCAGACTTCCGACTGGAAGTTGCCGGCCAGTTGCGTAAGCTTGGCCGATGCGCGCGCATGGAGCCCCAATTTGTTGACGATGGTGGTTTCTTGTTGAAGCATGATTCTCGGTCGGGTCGGTCGAGGCCGCCGGCGACGTGCGTCGGCGGGTCGGTCTAAAACGGAAAACGGGACGGTCAGTGCGATTCGGTGCGCGGTTGCGGCTCGGGCGGAATCGGCGCGCACTGGCCGCAGCCGGTTTCCGACGGCGGCGGCGGCGTGCCGGCCGACACCTCGTGGACGCCCTTCGCGCCGCCGGACAACGCCTTGTCGACGAGCTTGTCGAGCGGCACGGTACGGTAGCAGACGGCGCGCACCAGCATCGGCAGGTTCACGCCGGCCAGCACGCGCACGTTGTCGAGCTTCGCGAGCTGGCCCGCGATGTTCGCGGGCGTCGCGCCGTACATGTCGGTCAGCACGACGACGCCGTTCTCTTCCCTGAGCCGCGCGAGCTCCGCGTGCGCGAACGCCATCACCTGGGTCGGGTCGCTGTCCGCCAGCACGTCGATACAGCCGATGCGCGCGGGCACGCCGCCGTAGATGTGCGCGATGCAGTCCCGCAGCGCGGTGGCGAGCGGCGCGTGCGCGATGATCAGAATCCCGGCCATGTCAGACTGCCCCCGGCCGCCCCTGGCGGGCCGACGCCCCGCGGGGCAACGAGCATAGCGAGTATGGGAAACGTTTCATGTTCAGCCTTGCAACGGTTTCGGCCCGACCGCCGGGCCTTCGGCGCGCTGGTCGCGGCACCGGGCAAGCGGGCATTGTAGCAGGCCGGTCGAACCGCTCCGGCGACGGGGGGCCTGCGCGGCCGCCGCCGGGCTTGCGCGGAAAGCGGGCTACGCGGCCGCCCGCTCCAGCGCGTCGATGAACATCGCGGCGACGTCGAAACCCGTCTGCTCCATGATTTCGCGGAAGCACGTCGGGCTCGTCACGTTCACCTCGGTCAGCCAGTCGCCGATCGCGTCGAGCCCGACCAGCAGCAGCCCGCGCGCGGCGAGCACCGGCCCGAGCGTCGCGGCGATCTCGCGGTCGCGCGGCGTCAGCGGCTGCGCGACGCCGAGCCCGCCCGCGGCGAGATTGCCGCGCACCTCGCTGCCCTGCGGAATCCGCGCGAGCGAATACGGCACCGGCTCGCCGGCGATCAGCAGAATGCGCTTGTCGCCTGCCGTGATCTCGGGAATGAACTTCTGGATCATCAGCGAGCGCGTGCCGTCGTGGCCGAGCATCTCGATGATCGCGCCGAGATTCATCCCGTCGGCCTTCACGCGGAACACGCCCATCCCGCCCATGCCGTCGAGCGGCTTCACGATCACGTCGCCATGCTCGGCATGGAACGCACGCAAGCGCGCGGCGTCGCGCGTGACGAGCGTCGGCGCGACGAACTGCGGAAACTCGCCGATCGCGAGCTTCTCCGAGTGATCGCGGATCGACTGGGGCTTGTTGAACACGCGCGCGCCCGCCCGTTCGGCAAGCTCGAGCATCCAGGTGGCCGTCACGTATTCCATGTCAAACGGCGGATCCTTGCGCATCAGCACCGCGCCGAACGACGTCAGCTGACGCGATTCGTGCGCGGCCGCCTCGAACCACGGATGGCGATGCAGGTCGGCCGTATCGCCGACGATCGTCACGCGCTGCACGTCCGCCTCGACGCCCGAGCCCGTCCATGCGAGCTGGTGCGGCTGGCACGCGTACACCGCATGCCCGCGCCGCGCGGCCTCCGCCATCATCGCGTAGGTCGAATCCTTGTAGATCTTGAAGCGCTCGAGCGGGTCGGCGATAAAGAGAATGTCCATGCGGGTCCTGTACGTAGCGAAGCCGTTACACCTGGATGGCTTCGGGATCGGTCTTTTCCAGTTCGATCGACGACGCGATCAGCGACAGGCGCGCGACGACGCCGTACATGTAGAAACGGTTCGGCGGCGCGGCGCCCGGCTTCGCGCCGGCATCCGGCAGCGCGGTGTGCTCGAAGCCGAGCGGCACGTAGTGCATGCCGGGCGCGTTCAGGTTCTGGTCGCGCTCGCGGCCGCCGTGCGTGCGGTAGAAACCGCCGACCACGTAGCGGTCGATCATGTACACGACCGGCTCGGCCACTTCGTCGCCGACGCGCTCGAACGTGTAGACGCCTTCCTGGACGATCACGTCGCGCACCGCGAGGCCGGCCTTCGACTCGGCCATCTGCGCGCGCTCGGCCTTCGACATGCGGCCGATCTCGGCCGCGTCGTGCACGGTCATCACGCCGCGCCCGGCGGTGCCCGCGTCGGCCTTCACGACGACGTACGGCTTCTCGCTGATGCCGTATTCGCGATACTTGCGCGCGATCTTCTTCAGCACGCCGTCGATCGCGTCGGCGAGCGCCTGCTCGCCTTCATGCGCCTGCCAGTCGACGCCTTCGACGTGCGCGAAATACGGATTCACCATCCACGGATCGACGCCGACCATCTTCGCGAACTTCTTCGCGACGTCGTCGTAGCACGAGAAGTGCGTCGACTTGCGACGCACGGCCCAGCCCGCGTGCAGCGGCGGCAGCAGGTACTGCTCGTGCAGGTTCTCCAGCACGGCGGGAATCCCGGCCGACAGGTCGTTGTTCAGCAGGATCGAGCACGGATCGAAATTCTTCAGGCCGAGGCGGCGCTGTGAACGCTCGAGCGGTTCGAGCACGATCTTCTGGCCGTCGGCCAGCGTGATCGGCGTCATGTCGGTGATGCTCGGGTCGAGCGAGCCGAAGCGCACGTTCAGGCCGGCCTGGCGCATGATCGTCGCGAGCCGCGCGACGTTTTCCAGGTAGAACGCGTTGCGGGTCGGCAGCTCGGGAATCACGAGCAGGTTCTTCGCGTCCGGGCAGATCTTCTCGATCGCGGCCATCGCGGCCTGGACGGCGAGCGGCAGCACTTCGGACGGCAGATTATTGAACGCGCCGGGGAACAGGTTCGCGTCGACGGGCGCCAGCTTGAAACCGGCGTTGCGCAGGTCCACCGAACAATAGAACGGCGGGGTGTGTTCCTGCCATTCGAGCCTGAACCAGCGTTCGATCGCAGGCGTCGCGTCGAGGATCTTCTGCTCGAGCTCGAGCAGCGGACCGTTCAACGCGGTAACGAGGTGGGGAACCATGAATCACTCGCGAGCGGGAGAATGAAGATTGTAGAGCAATTGCCTTGCCCATTTGGGGATTGTTCCCGGCTTCACAAGGATATGGAGGAAGTTTTCGGCTATTGACCCGATAGCCTGAAGGGTTATGCGCTACGGCAGCACGCGGCAGGAGAAAAAATGCCCGCCGGGTGGGCGGGCCGAAGTCGCTGCGCTCATTCGTGGCGGGCGCCGTCTGCGCGGCGGCCCGCCGTCATCCTTGTGACTTATTCGACATGTTCGCCGTGCAGGATCACGTCGAGGCCCTCGCGCTCTTCCTCTTCGGACACGCGCAGGCCAATCGTCAGGTCGATCAGCTTCAGCAGCACGAAGCTCAGCACGCCGCTGTAGACCAGCGTGATCAGCACGCCCTTCGCCTGCAGCAGCAGGCTGCCGTCGGCGCCGCCGATGTCCTTGACCGCGAACACGCCCGTCAGCAGCGCGCCGAGAATCCCGCCAATGCCGTGCACGCCGAACGCGTCGAGCGAATCGTCGTAGCCGAGCTTCGACTTGAGCCACGTGGCCGACCAGAAGCAGATCACGCCCGCCGCGATGCCGATCACGAGCGCACCGGCGACGCCGACGAAGCCGGCAGCCGGCGTGATCGCCACGAGACCCGCGACCGCGCCCGACACGATGCCGAGCACCGACGGCTTGCCCTTCGCGACCCATTCCGCAAACATCCAGCCGAGCGCCGCGCAGGCGGTCGCCACTTGCGTGGTCAGCATCGCGAAGCCGGCACGGCCGTCGGCCGCGACCGCGGAGCCCGCGTTGAAGCCGAACCAGCCGACCCACAGCATCGAGCCGCCGATCATCGTCAGCACGAGGTTGTGCGGCGCCATCGATTCGCGGCCGTAGCCGACGCGCTTGCCGAGCACGAGGCACGACACGAGGCCTGCGATACCGGCGTTGATGTGCACCACCGTGCCGCCCGCGAAGTCGAGCACGCCGTCGGCCGACAGCCAGCCGGTCGGCTCCCACACCATGTGCGCGATCGGCACATAGACGATCAGCGACCAGAGCGTCATGAACACGAGCATCGCCGAGAACTTCATGCGATCGGCGAACGCGCCGCAGATCAGCGCCGGCGTGATGATCGCGAACGTCATCTGGTAGACGAAGTAGACCGATTCCGGAATCGTCGTCGCGAGATGGCTGACGGTCAGCGTGGTCGCCTTGTCGCCCTTGATGTAGTTCATGCCGTGCAGGAACACGCGCGACAGGCCGCCGATGAAGCCGCTGCCCGGCGTGAACGCGAGGCTGTAGCCGACCACCGTCCACAGCACCGTGATCACGGCAGTGATCGCGAAGCTCTGCATCACGGTCGCGAGCACGTTCTTCTTGCGGACCATGCCCGCGTAGAAGAGTGCGAGGCCGGGGATCGTCATGAACAGCACGAGCGCGGTGGACGTCAGCATCCACGCGGTGTCGCCGGCACTGATCTTCGACGAATCGACGGAGAACGGCGCGGTCGGCGCGGCGGGTGCGGCCGGCGCGGACGCAGCGGCGGCGGCCGATGCGTCGGTGGCGGCGCCCGAAGCGGGTGCGGCGGCAGCGGCAGGTGCCGATGCGTCGGTGGCGGCCGGCGCCGAAGCGGCGGGAGCGGCGGCTGCCGATGCATCGGACGCCGTGGCGGCGGGCGCGGACGCTGCCGCGGCGGAGGCCGCGTCGTCGGCGAGCGCGGGACCGACGCCAGCCGCGATCAGCGAGCCAGCCATCAGCAGGGACATCAGAAGTTTGCGCATCTCGGGTTTCCTCTTGTCGCTTGTCTTGGTCTGTTACAGCGCGTCTGCGCCGGTCTCCCCGGTCCGGATCCGGATCACTTGCTCGATCGGCGTGACGAAGATCTTCCCGTCGCCGATCTTGCCGGTGCGGGCTGCACGCTCGATCGCCTCGACCGCCTGGTCGACGAGATCGTCGGACACGGCCGCCTCGATCTTCATCTTCGGCAGGAAATCGACCACGTACTCGGCGCCCCGGTACAGCTCGGTGTGCCCCTTCTGGCGCCCGAACCCTTTCACCTCAGTGACCGTGATGCCCGAGACGCCGAGCGCGGAGAGCGCTTCGCGCGTCTCATCGAGCTTGAACGGCTTGATGATTGCGGTAATGAGTTTCATGAAGTCCTCTCGCAGGTTGGTCCCGTCGAATTGGTTGGAATGGTGTGACGGTCTCTCCTCAGCAACTCGCATGCCATGTTCGCGCGAGCACCGCCTCGAATGGCTCCGAAACGGGGTTGCATCGCGTGCTGAAAGGTACGGAAAAGATGCGGAAGCCCGGCCGAATGGCCAACGTGGCCCAGGTTTGCTGGCGCGCCGAAAGGATCATTGCTAGAGTGCACGCACGTCCCGGATCACCGGGCCATTCACCCATGCGGGCGCCATGCCCGGAATTCGCGCCACGCGCGCACCATTTCCGGTCATGCGTGCATCATGGGCACGTACGCAACTGAAGATGCACACTTTTTGTGCAAGGAAGGAAATCTCATGAAGCAACCCAGCGATGTTTTCAACGACCTGCAGTCGCGCGTCAGCGACCTGCTGAAAAACTCGCCGGCCAAGGATGTCGAGCGCAACGTGAAGGCCATGCTGTCGCAAGGCTTCTCGAAGCTCGATCTCGTCACGCGCGAGGAGTTCGACACGCAGGCACAGGTGCTCGCCCGCACCCGCGTGCGTCTCGAGGAACTCGAGAAGCGCGTCGCGGAACTCGAGCAGAAGCTCGCAGCGTCCCAGGCCTGACGCCCCACCCGACCGACAGGTCCGGGCGCGGGCCGCCTCGTGCGGCCCGCGCCTGACAACTGAAGTCGGCCGGTCAGTCGTTCCGTCGTTCCTCGCAGTCCTCCGCTCTTCGCTGTTCCTCGTTCTTCGCTGTTCTTCGTTCTTCGCTGTTCCTCGCTCTTCGCTCTTCGCTCTTCGCTCTTCGCTCTTCGCTGTTTGTAGCGCTTCGCTGTTCGTCGTTCCTCGTTCTTTTTTCCGCGCCACGCCGGCAAGCGCGCACCGATTCCTCCGATTCCCGCGGCATGCGGCCCGAATGGCCGTTGCCCGTCCGATTCATTTAAAGGAGCCTCGCCATGTCGCTCGCCGTGGTGCGCAGTCGCGCGCCGGCGGCCGGCCGCGCGCCGGACGTCACCGTCGAAGTCCATCTTGCCAACGGGTTGCCGTCGTTCTCGATCGTCGGCCTGCCCGATCTCGAAGTCCGCGAAAGCCGCGAGCGCGTGCGCGCCGCGCTGCAGAACTGCGGATTCGACTTCCCCGTCAGGCGCATCACCGTCAATCTCGCGCCGGCCGACCTGCCGAAGGAGTCCGGCCGCTTCGACCTGCCGATCGCGCTCGGCATCCTCGCCGCGAACGGCCAGCTCCCG
This sequence comes from Burkholderia sp. SCN-KJ, assembly GCF_024656005.1. NCBI lineage: Bacteria > Pseudomonadati > Pseudomonadota > Betaproteobacteria > Burkholderiales > Burkholderiaceae > Burkholderia > Burkholderia sp. SCN-KJ. Next base: position 140,975 of record NZ_JANKOG010000011.1, on the reverse strand, counting down.
GCCGACGCGCTGGCCGGCCGCGAATTCGCGGGCGAACTGTCGCTGACCGGCGCGCTGCGGCCGATGCGGGGCGCGTTCGCGATGGCGTGCGGCGCGGCACGGGACTGGCGCGCCGCGGCGACTGGAGCGGGCTTCGGCTCCTGCGCCGCGGAGACCGGATCCGGCTTCGGGCCCGCCGCCACGGGGACCGGCGCGGGCTTCGGCTCTCGCGCCGCGGCCGTCGCGCCGTCCGGGCCGGCGGCCGCAGCCCGTCCGCCCGAGCTGTACCTGCCGCTCGACAGCGCGGCCGAGGCCGCGCTGGTGCCGGGTGTCACCGTGTTCGGCGCGCCCGACCTGCCCGCGCTATGCGCGCACCTGGCCGGTGCGCCGGATGCGCGGCTCGCGCCGGTCGAGGCGCCCGGCCTCGACGGCGTGCCGGCGCCGGCCGCCCCCGATCTCGCAGACGTCGTCGGCCAGCGCGGCGCCCGGCGCGCGCTCGAAGTCGCCGCCGCGGGCGGGCACCACATGCTGATGATCGGGCCGCCCGGCGCCGGCAAGTCGATGCTCGCCGCGCGCCTGCCCGGCCTCCTGCCGCCGCTGACCGACGACGAGGCGCTGGCGTCGGCCGCGCTCCTTTCCGCGAGCCGCATCGGCTTCTCGCCCGCGCACTGGCGGCGGCGCCCGTTCCGCGCGCCGCACCACTCGTCGAGCGCCGCCGCGCTGGTCGGCGGCCGCAACCCGCCGCAGCCGGGCGAGATCACGCTCGCGCACCTCGGCGTGCTGTTTCTCGACGAACTGCCCGAATTCGACCGGCACGTGCTGGAGATGCTGCGCGAGCCGCTGGAAGTCGGCCGCATCACGATCTCGCGTGCGGCGCAGCAGGCCGACTTCCCCGCCGCGTGCCAGCTGATCGCCGCGATGAATCCGTGCCCGTGCGGCTGGCACGGCGATCCGTCCGGGCGCTGCCGCTGCACCCCGGAGCTCGCCACGCGCTATCTGCGCAAGCTGTCGGGGCCGCTGCTCGACCGCATCGACATCCAGATCGACCTGCCCGCGCTGTCGCCGGCCGAACTCGCGTCGCGCGCGACGGCGCCCGGCGAGCCGAGCGCCGCGGTCGCCGCGCGGGTCGCCCGGGCGCGTGCGCTGCAGCTCGACCGGCAGGGCAAGACCAACCACATGCTAAGCGGGCGCGAGACCGACGACCTGTGCCGGCCGACCGACGACGGCGAGCGGCTGCTGCGCGAGGCCGGCGAGCGCTTCGGCTGGTCGGCACGCGCGTATTTCCGCGTGCTGAAGGTCGCACGGACGATCGCCGACCTGGCCGGCGACCCGTTGCCGACGGCCGCGCAGATCGCCGAGGCGATCCGCTACCGGCGTGCGCTCACGGCACCATGAATGCCCCGCGGAGGACAAAATATGACTGTCAAGACTTGACTTATGCACAATTTCACGAATCCGGCCCCTGATCACCCGGCGCGGGCACTCCTTCGCCGCGAAATTCGTATCTCTTTGTTTTTATTGATTTTTCCGAAATGGATAGCCAACTGTCAAATGCGCCGGAAGGCCGTCCGGCGCGGCTTTGCGGGCGATTCGGTCAACTTTTCAACAAAGTTATCCACATGCGCTGTGGATAGCCGAAAAATCCCCGCAAAATCCGGCGATTAGCACCGAAAGTTGCGAATGAACATTCAATTGTCATGAAGTGTCTGAGCGCCCTCGCCGGCCGCTGTTCAGTCGAGTCTGAACGAGCCGAAAAACTGGTCGAGCTGCTCCTGCGCGAGCGGCCCGTCGGCGATCGCGACGGCCTGGTACGCGTGCCGGCCGCGCGCCACGAGCCGCGCGACGATCGTCTTGCGCGAGCGGTCGCCGCCGCTCGCCGCACCCGCGATGCGCAGCTCGAGCCCGTTTACCGCGCCGCCGGCCGCGAGCGGCACTGGCACCGAGGCCGTCTGCGGCACGCCTTCGAGATTGCGCGACAGCCCGGAACGCAGGAACTCGAGCGCCGCGCGGCGCGTGTCGTCGCGGTCGTCGGGCAGCGTCAGCGTGCCGACCGCGAACACCGCGCCGTCGACGTGCGCGGCCTGCATCCGCATCGGCATCGACGCGCCGCCGACCGCCACCGGCTGGTTCTCGACGGTCGGCTTCGCCGGCAGGTCGATCGTGTAGCCGGCATCGTTGTGCAGCGTACGCCAGTCATATGACGGCGAGCACGCGGCCAGCGCCGCGCTCACGCACGCGAGCGCGGCGAAGTGTCGCAGCGGACGAAAAAGGGGGCGCAACGGATCGATGACTTCCTTCGGCATGGCAGTGATGGGGACAGGCAAAAGGCGCATTATCCGCCGAAGCCGACACCCGGGATGTGTGGCGGCCGCCGGTGCGCGCGCCGCATTCGCGCTAAAATAACCGCCGAATTTCGACGTCCTTTGCATCGATCCGCGTCATCGACCGACTCCGAGAGCACCGCAGATGAACACCACGCCTCCCGCCCAGCGCCGCACCGGCCCCGCCCGCTATATCGTCGCGGCCGTCGTCGTCGCGGCCATCGCCGTTGCCGGCTTCTTCGCGTTCAACGGCAAGTCCACCGTGCCGGACGCCACGTTCACGCTGCTGTCCGGTCAGAAGGTATCGACGGCCGGCGACCTGAAGGGCAAGGTCTACCTCGTGAACTTCTGGGCGACGAGTTGCGCGACCTGCATGCAGGAAATGCCGCAGATGGTCGATACCTACAATCGCTTCAAGGGTCAGGGGCTGGAGTTCGTCGCGGTCGCGATGAACTACGATCCGCCGATGTACGTCGCGAACTATGCGCAGACGCGCCAGCTGCCGTTCAAGGTCGCACTCGACGACGGCAGCGTCGCGAAGCAGTTCGGCAACGTGCAGCTCACGCCGACCACCTTCGTCGTCGACAAGGACGGCAAGATCCTGAAGCGCTACGTCGGCGCCCCGCAATTCGCGGAACTCGACGCGCTGCTCAAGAAGGCGCTCGACGGCAACGCGGCCTGAGCGCCGCCGGCCGCACCGCACGACAAGGCTCGCAGGGCCGCCCGCCGCGCCCTGCTCCGCACCACGGACCGCACGACCGGCCAGCCCGGTTCCGCGGTCCGTCTCTTTTTCAGCGCTCGGTTTCGCCTTTCGCCGACAGCCCGTAGCGCTTCATCTTCTCGTACAGCGTCGCCTTGCCGACATGCAGCCGGTCGGCCGTCGCGGCGACGGCGCCGCCCGTCTGGTTCAGCGCCTCGGCGATCACCGCGCGCTCGAACTGCTCGATGCGCTCCTTCAGCGTCTGGTCGCTCTCGGCATCGTCGCCGCTCGCACCGGCTTCCTGCGGCATGTCGGCGACGCCGAGCACGAAGCGGTCGGCCGCGTTGCGCAGCTCGCGCACGTTGCCGGGCCAGTCGCGCTGCATCAGGCTCGCGCGCTGCCGGTCGGTCAGCACGGGGGCCGGCCGCCCGTAGCGCACGGCCGCGTCGAGCATGAAGTGCTCGAACAGCGGCACGATGTCCTCGCGGCGCTCGGCGAGCGGCGGCAGCGCGATCGTCACGACGTTGAGCCGGTACAGCAGGTCGCGCCGGAACGTGCCGGCCGCGACGAGTTCGCTCATGTCGCCTTTCGCGGCCGCGACGACGCGGCAGTTCACGCGGATCGGCTGGTTCGAGCCGAGCCGCTCGAGCACGCCGTCCTGCAGCACGCGCAGGAGCTTCACCTGCAACGCGAGCGGCATGCTTTCGATTTCGTCGAGGAACAGCGTGCCGCCGGACGCATATTCGAGCTTGCCGACGCGGCGCTTCGCGGCGCCGGTGAACGCGCCGGGCTCGTAGCCGAACATCTCCGACTCGAACATCGGCTCGGGCAGCGCGCCGCAGTTCACCGCGATGAACGGCTTGTCGCGGCGCGGCGACAGCTCGTGCAGGCTGCGCGCGATCAGCTCCTTGCCGGCGCCCGTGTCGCCGTTGATCAGCACCGATGCGTCGGTGGGCGCGACGTTCGCGATCAGCTTGCGCACCTGTTCGATCGCCGGACTGCGGCCGATGATGCGCGGCGCGACGATGTTCTGGCCGGCCAGCTCGCGCCGCAGCGCATGGTTCTCGAGCACGAGCTCGCGCCGCTCGAGCGCGCGGCGCACCGTCTCGATCAGCCGCTCGGCCGCGAACGGCTTTTCGATGAAGTCGTACGCGCCGTCGCGCATCGCCTGCACGGCCATCGAGATGTCGCCGTGGCCGGTGACGAGGATCACGGGCACGTCGGGCACGCGCTCGCGGCACTGCGCGAGCAGGTCGAGCCCGCTTGCGCCGGGCAGCCGGATGTCGCTGACGATCGCGCCGGCGGTTTCCGCGACGATCGCCTTGTCGGCCGCCTCGGCCGATTCGAACCCGACGACGTCGAACCCGGCGAGCTGGAGGCTCTGCACGCTCGCCCGGCGAACGAGCGCATCGTCTTCGATATAGATCACTTGCAGCCGGTTGGCCATCGTAGTCACTTGCTCCTGACAGACCGCGCGGCGGTGGTGCGCGCGGCTCTCGTTGATGCGGTCGTGCGGTGCCTAGCGCGAGCCCGCCGGCTCGGACACGGCGTCCGGATGATGCGTGCGCGCGCGCCGCAGCGTCAAGACGAACAGCGCGCCGCCGGACGGCGCATTGCGCGCGGTCAGCGCGCCGCCCGCGTCGCTCGCGATCGACGACGAGATCGCGAGCCCGAGCCCGAGCCCGCGCCCCATTTCCTTGGTCGTGAAGAACGGTTCGAACAGCCGCGGCAGCAGCTCGGGCGCGATGCCGGAGCCGTTGTCGCGCACCTCGACCGCGAGCGTCGCGACCGACACCGCGATCGTCACTTCGATCGCCGGCGCGGCGACGCCCGCGACCGCGTCGAGCGCGTTGCCGAGCAGGTTGATCAGCACCTGTTCGAGGCGCAGGTCCTCGCAGCGGGCGACGAGTTCCGGATAGTCGCGCGCCAGATCGAGCGGCGCATCCTGCGCGGGCAACACCGTCGCATCCTGCAGCGTCAGCGTAAGCGCGACGCCGCGCAGCCGGTCGCCGAGCAGCGACAGCACGCTGCGCAGCGCGCGCACGACGAGCGCCTGTTCGTTGCGCGGCTTCGCGCGGCCGACGAACAGCTTCAGCTGGTTGGTGATCTTGCCCATCCGCTCGGTCAGCGCGGCGATCGCCTCGAGGTTCTCGCGCGCGGCCGCCTGCTCGCCGCGATCGAGCAGCACGCGCGTGTTGTCCGAGAAGCTGCGCAACGCCGCGAGCGGCTGGTTCAGTTCATGCGTGATGCCGGCCGCCATCTGGCCGAGCGCGGCGAGCTTGCTCGCCTGGATCAGTTCGTCGTGCGCGGCGCGCAATTCCTGCTCCGCGCGGATCCGGTCGCCGACTTCCTTCTGCAATTGCTCGTTCGCTTCCGACAGGTCGGCCGTGCGTTCCTCGACGCGCCGGTTCAGCTCCGCATACGCCTGCTGCAGCAGCGCGCGGCCGCGGATCATCTCGCGCACGCGCGCGCGGCGCATGCGCCAGTAGAACGCGAGCAACGCGACCGACACGAAGCCGAAGCCCGTGACGATCGTCGCGTTGCGCGCGTCGGCGTCGATGGGCGCGATCGGCGCGAGCGTGACGAGCAGCCAGTCGGGCTCGCCGATCCGCCGCTTGCTGGCGAGGAAACGCGGCGCGCGCAGGCCGGGGCCTACGCCGGCCGCACCGAGGCGCACGATCTCCGCATCGGCGCCGAGCACCTGCTCGACGCGCAGCGGCAGCGGCGTGACGGGCTGCTGCGCGTACTGGCGCGTCTCGTAGATCGACGCGGCGACGGGCCCCGTCAGCGGATGCAGCGTGTGGTACTTCCAGGCGGGCACGGACGACAGGAACACGACGCCATGATCGTCCGCGACGACGAGCGGCTCGGACGCATCGGCGCCCTGGAACCATTCGAGATTGAGCTTCACGACGACGACGCCCGCGATCCTGCCGTCGCGCCACACCGGCTGCGAGATGTAGTAGCCGGGGTCGCGCGAGATCGTGCCGATCGCGAAGAAGCGGCCGACCCGGCCGTTCATCGCGTCGATGAAATACGGACGAAACTGGTAGCCGTTCCCGACGAAGCTGTCCGGCGCGCGCCAGTTGCTGGCGGCGACGCACAGGCCGTCCGCGCCGATCACGTAGGTGACGGTCGCGTGCGCGTGTTCGTTGAGGTCCTCGAGATAGCGGTTCGCGCGCGCGGTGAAATCGGCGCGCTTCGGCTCGGCGAGCAGGTCCAGCACGTACGGATGGCTGCCGAGCAGATAAGGCAGCGATTCGTAGCGGTCGAGCGTGCTCTTGAGCGCGTTGGTGGTGCGGTCGACCCGCACCGCGGCGTTGCGCTGCAGCTCGGCGACGCCGCGCTGCCACGTGATGGTCCACGTCAGCGCGCACGCCGCCGCGAGCGCGGCGGCAAGCACGACGAGGATGAGCAGGCGGCGCTTCACGGACGTGACTTCCTGGCGATGCGGATCGCCTATTGTGTCATAGGGCGCCTCGTCGCTGCCCCGTCCGCCGCGCGGCGCACCGCCCGCGGGCGGTGCCGCCGCCTGCTCCTTCATGACGTCAGACGCCGGCCGTCTCGGTCGGCGTGACCTCGCCGCCGCCCTTCAGCGCCTGGCGCAGCTTGTTGCGGTCGAGTTCCTTCTCCCAGGCCGACACGACGACCGTCGCGACGCCGTTGCCGACGATGTTGGTCAGCGCGCGGCATTCGCTCATGAAGCGGTCGATGCCGAGGATCAGCACCATGCCCGACAGCGGGATCGTCGGCACGACGGCGAGCGTCGCGGCGAGCGTGATGAAGCCCGCGCCCGTGACGCCGCTCGCGCCCTTCGACGTCAGCATCGCGACCGCGAGCAGCGTGAGCTGCTGCATCCACGTCAGTTCGATGTTGGTCGCCTGCGCGATGAACAGCACGGCCATCGTCATGTAGATGTTGGTGCCGTCGAGGTTGAACGAATAGCCGGTCGGCACGACGAGGCCGACGACCGAACGCGAGCAGCCGGCCTTCTCGAGCTTTTCCATCAGTTGCGGCAGCGCGGCTTCCGACGAGCTCGTGCCGAGCACGATCAGCAGCTCTTCCTTGATGTACGACACGAAGCGGATGATCGAGAAGCCCGTGAAGCGCGCGATCGCGCCGAGCACGACCAGCACGAACACGACCGACGTCAGGTAGAACGTGCCGATCAGCTTGAGCAGCGGCACCAGCGAGCCGACGCCGTACTTGCCGATCGTGAACGCCATCGCGCCGAACGCGCCGATCGGCGCCAGCTTCGTGACGATGTGCACGATGCCGAACAGCACGCGCGTGAGGCCGTCGATGAAGTCGGTCACGACCTTGCCGCGCTCGCCGAGGTGCGCGAGCACGCTGCCGAACAGCAGCGCGATCAGCAGGATCTGCAGGATTTCGCCCTGCGCGAACGCATCGACCATCGTGTTCGGGATGATGTGCATCAGGAAGTCGACCGTCGACTGCCCGTGCGCCTTCGCCGCGTACGATGCGACTTCCTTGCCGTTCAGCGTCGCCGGATCGATGTTGAAGCCGACGCCCGGACGCAGGATGTGCGTGGCCGCGAGGCCGAGCAGCAGCGCGAAGGTCGACACGATCTCGAAGTACAGCAGCGCCTTGCCGCCGACGCGGCCGACCTTCTTCATGTCCTCCATGCCGGCGATGCCGGTGACGACCGTACAGAAGATGATCGGTCCGATCACCATCTTGATCAGCTTGATGAAGCCGTCGCCGAGCGGTTTCATCTCGGTGGCGAGCGACGGATAGAAGTGGCCGAGGATCACGCCGACGATGATGGCGAAGATCACCTGCACATAGAGCACTTTGTAGAAGGGTTTCTTCTTCACGATGGTTCCTGCTGAAGTAGATGAGCCGGTGGAAACGGCGTCACGCGCGCAGGCGAATGTCTCAGGGGAGAAGGCATTCGCCCGCGCGGCTGCCGTGCCGCAACAAGCGATGCCTCAGGACATCCGGAGGGGGAGGAAGGCATTGGTCATCGGTTGTCTCCTTGCTTGCTGTAGTAGTTCGGCCGGGGGATGGCCGTGCGCTTTATATCGCAAGGTCGATGCCAGGTTTCCGGAACCCCTCAAGCCGTTGTTTTCATTGTATTTCTCATAATGCGGCAGGCAAGGAAATCCGGGATTCCGGATTTCCGGAAAATATCCGTCCGGCGATCCGGACGGATCGATCGTTTCATCCGACGAATCAATGCTGCACGGCTTCACCGGCCAGCACGCCCGTCTGCGCATAGAACTCCTGCTGCGCGAACGCGTCGCGCTCGCGCCGCGCGCGCTCGCCGCGGTCCGCGAGCGAGCCGACGACGATCCCCACGAACGCGAGCGGCACCGACACGAGCGCCGGGTTGTCGAGGAACACCGGCGCGTGCGCGTGGTGCAGCACGTCGACCCACACCGACTTCGACAGCACCGTCAGCGCCACCGCCGACGCGAGGCCGAGGCCGCCGCCGAGCACCGCGCCGCGCGTCGTCATCCCGCGCCAGAAGATCGACATCGCGAGCACCGGGAAATTGGCGCTGGCGGCCACCGCCGCGACGAGGCCGACCATGAACGCGACGTTGACGTGCTCGAACAGGATCGACAGCGCGATCGCGACCGCGGACAAGCCGATCGTCGCCGCGCGCGAGATGCGCATTTCCAGCCGCTCGTCGGGCTTGCCGCGCGCCCACATCTGCGCATACAGGTCGTGCGAGATCGTGGTCGCGCCGGCGAGCGTCAGCCCGGCGACCACCGCGAGGATCGTCGCGAACGTGACGGCCGCGATGAAGCCGTAGAACCAGTTGCCGCCGACCGCCTGCGCGAGCTTCACCGCGACCATGTTCGAGCCGCCGAGCAGGTCGTGCGTCAGGTTGAAGGTGCCGTTCGCGCCGAGCCGGAAGAATTCCGGATGCTGCGCGAGCAGCACGATCGCCGAGAAGCCGATCACGAACGTCAGCAGATAGAAATAGCCGATGAAGCCGGTCGCGTAGAGCACCGACTTGCGCGCCTCCTTCGCGTTCGGCACCGTGAAGAAGCGCATCAGGATGTGCGGGAAGCCGGCCGTGCCGAACATCAGCGCGATGCCGAGCGACAGCGCGTTGGCCGGATCGCGGATCAGCTTGCCGGGCCCCATGATCGACAGCGCGCCCGGATGCACGGCCACCGCGCGACGGAACATCTCATCGACGCTGAAGCCGAATTCGGCGAGCGCGAGCAGGACGAGCAGCGTCGCGCCGCACAGCAGCAGCACGGCCTTGATCACCTGCACCCAGGTGGTCGCGGTCATTCCGCCGAAGAACACGTAGACGACCATCAGCACGCCGACGATCAGCTCGGCCGTGCCGTACGACAGCCCGAACAGCAGCTGGATCAGCTTGCCCGCGCCGACCATCTGCACGACCAGGTACAGCACGACGATCGTCAGCGCGTTCGCGGACGTCAGGAGCCGGATCGGCCGCTGCGCGAAGCGGTACGCGACCACGTCGACGAACGTGAACTTGCCGAGGTTGCGCAGCGGCTCGGCGATCAGGAACATCACGAACGGCCAGCCGACCAGGAAGCCGATCGAGTAGATCAGCCCGTCGAAGCCGAACATGAACACCATCCCCGACAGCCCGAGGAACGACGCGGCCGACATGTAGTCGCCCGCGATCGCGAGCCCGTTCTGCAGCCCGGTGATGCCGCCGCCGGCCGTGTAGAAGTCGCGCGTCGAACGCGTGCGGCGCGCGGCCCAGCGCGTAAGCGCGAGCGTCGCGAACACGAACGCGAAGAACATCGCGATCGCCACCGGGTTCAGCTCGACCTTGTCGGGCATCGGGCCCGCGACGCCGGTCGCGTGCGCGGTGGAGGAAACGAGAACGGCCAGCGCGCCGAGCGCGCTCGAAGTGCGTCGCATGTCGGCCTCCGTCACGAACGCTGCAGGATCGCGTCGACGCGGCGGTCGAACGCACGGTTCGCGCGCAGCACGTAGCACGCGGTCAGGCCGATCGCGACCAGGATGATCGCGACGCCCGCGGCGATCCCGACCGTCGTCGTCGCGCCGCGGTACAGCGGCGCCGCAAGCACGTGGGGCGCGAGCGCGACGAGCAGGATAAAGCCGTAGTACGTGGCGATCATCAGTGCCGTCAGCGTGAAGCTGAAGCGGCGCCGTGCGCGCACGAGCTGCTGGTAGTCGCGGCGCGCCGTGACCGATTCGATGACGGAAAGCTCCATGGTGTCTCCAATGTCTCCTCGTCGTTTCGCGAGAAGTGTCTTGTGGATGGCCGGCGCGCCAATCGATCCGCCCGCGCCGTGGCGGCACGTCAATGCGTTACACGACGCGATCCGCGCGCAGTCGCGCGACCTCGTCGGCCGACATCCCGAGCCAGCCGTCGAGCACCGCGTCCGTATCGGCGCCGAGCACCGGCGGCGCGCCGCGCACCGGCAGCCGCGCACCGTCGAAGCGATACGGCGGCGCGAGCACGTCGACGCCGCCCGCGACCGGATGCGGCTGCCGCGTGACGAGCCCCGCCCGGGTCGCGCGCTCGGATGTCAGCGCTTCGTGCAGCCCGAGCACTTCGCCGCACGGAATGCCGCCGGCGGCGAGCGCCGCGAGCAGCGTCGCGCGCGGCCGCCGCGCGAGTTCGCCGCGAATCTCCGGCAGCAGCGCGGCGCGGTTCTCCGAGCGGCCGAGGTTGGTCTTGTAGCGTTCGTCCGCGGCGAGGTCGGGCCGCTCGATCGCATCGCAGAAACGCGCGAACTGCGTGTTGTTGCCGACCGTGATCACGAGCTGGCCGTCGGCCGCATCGAACACGCCGTACGGCACGATCGACGGATGCGCATTGCCGTAGCGCGGCGGATCCTCGCCCATCAGCAACGCATCGAGCCCGTAGTACGCGGTGATCATCAGCCCGCAGTCGAACAGCGCCATCTCGATGCGCCGCCCGCGCCCCGTCGCATGACGCTCGTACAGCGCGGCGAGGATCGCCTGCGCCGAATACATGCCGGTGAACAGGTCGACCGCCGCGACACCGAATTTCAGCGGCGGCTGGGCGGCCTCGCCGTTCAGCGCCATCAGCCCGGCCTCGCCCTGCACGACGAGGTCGTAGCCGGGCCGCGCGGCTTCCGGGCCCGAGCGGTCGTAGCCGGAAATCGCGCAATGCACGAGCCGCGGATTGAGCGCGGCCAGCGCGTCGTAGCCGAGCCCGAGTTTTTCCGCGCCGCCGAACTTGAAGTTGTGCAGCACCACGTCGGCCTGCGCGGCCAGCTCGCGCGCGAGCCGCCGCCCTTCGTCGGTCTGCAGGTCGAGACAGATCGAGCGCTTGCTGCGGTTCACGCTGTTGAAGTAGGTCGTTTCGGTGTCGCCGATCCGCAAGCCCCAGTCGCGTGTGTCGTCGCCGCGCGCCGGATGCTCGACCTTGATCACTTCCGCGCCGAAATCGGCAAGCACCATCGCGCACCACGGGCCTGCCAGCACGCGCGAGAAATCGAGCACCTTCACGCCGGCCAGCGGCAACGCGCGCGATTCGTTCGTCATCCTTGTCTCCTCCATTCGCGTCGTTCGTCTTTATTGTTTCGACAGCGCGATGTAGCGCGCGAGATGGTGATCCTCGTCGCCGAGCTGGTGATCGATCATCACGAGCCGCTTCGCGTAATGCGATAGCGGCAGCTCCCACGTCATCCCGATCCCGCCGTGCAGCTGGATGCTCTCCTCGGCGACCAGCGTGCCGATCCGGCCGACGGTGTACTTGGCCGCCGCGAGCGCGCGCTCGCGCACCGCGCGCGGCGCATCGAGCTGCGCGGCCGCGTTGATCACCGCCGAGCGCGCCTGCTCGACTTCGAGCAGCAGGTCGGCCATCCGGTGCTGCAGCGCCTGGAAGCTGCCGATCGGCAGCCCGAACTGCTTGCGCGTGCGCAGGTAGTCGAGCGTCGCTTCCTTCGCGACGTCCATCGCGCCGAGCGCCTCCGCCGACAGCGCGAGCAGGCCATAGCCGAGCACGCGCTCGAGCAATGCGGCGCCTGCTTCGTCATCCTGAGTTTCCGGCACGCCGAGCGCGGCATCGCCCGGCAGCACGACGCGCTCGAAGCGCACCTCGGCCGCGCGGCCGCCGTCGATCTTCTTGTAGTCCCGCAGCGACACGCCCGGCGCGTCGGCCGGCACGACGAACAGGCCGATGCCGGCCGCGTCGTCGTCCTGACCGGACACGCGCGCGCTGACGACGAAGAACGCCGCCTGCGCGGCCTGGTCGACGACGCCCTTCGCGCCCGTCAGCACCCAGCCGTCGCCGGTGCGCTCGGCGCGCGTGCGCACGGTCGTCAGTTCGTAGTGCGAGCCCGGCTCGTCGTGCGCGAACGCGGCGCTCGCGGTACCGTCGATCAGCGCGGCCAGCCGCGCGCGATGTGCGTCGCCGCCGGCCAGCGCCAGCGCGCGACCCGCGAGCAGCGTGCCGAGGAACGGCTCGACCACGAGCCCGCGGCCGAGGCATTCGAACACCACGGCGATGTCGAAACCCGCGCCGCCGAAGCCGCCGTCGGCTTCGGCAAACAGCGCGCCGACCGCGCCTAGTTCGGCGAAGCGCCGCCACATCGCGCGATCGAAGCCTTCGGCCGACTGGGCGATGCGGTCGCGCACCGGGAACGCATACCGTTCGGCGATGAAGCGGTTCAACGTGTCCGCCAGCATCCGGCGGTCTTCTGTGTGCTGGAAATCCATCGTCGCGTCCCTCGTTACAGCCCGAGCATCATCTTCGCGATGATGTTCTTCTGGATCTCGTTCGAGCCGCCGAAGATCGACAGCTTGCGGTTGTTGAAGTACTGCTGCGCGGCGCTCGCGGCCTCGTCCGGGCCGACCGGCTCGCCGTCGTAATCGGCATCGAGCGCTGCGTCGACGAACGGCTGAGCGTACGGCCCCATCGCGCGGCGCATCAGCGCGGTGATCTCCTGGCGGATCTGCGTGCCGCGAATCTTCAGCATCGAGCTTTCCGCGCCCGGCACGCCGCCGCCCGCGACCGCCGCCAGCACGCGCAGGTTGGTCGTGCGCATGTTCTCGAGTTCGATCTCGACGCGCGCGATGCGCGCCGCGAAGAACGGATCGTCGGCGAGCGGCCGGCCGTTCTTCGTGACCTTCGCGGCCACCGCGCGCAGCCGCTCGAGCGCGGCCGTCGAGAAGCCGATCCCGGCGATGTTGGTGCGCTCGTACGTGAGCAGGTATTTCGCGCAGGTCCAGCCGCGGTTTTCTTCGCCGACCAGGTTCGCCACGGGCACGCGCACGTCGGTGAAGAACACTTCGTTCACCTCGTGCTCGCCGTCGAGCGTGATGATCGGGCGCACTTCGACGCCCGGCGTGTTCATGTCGATCAGCAGGAAGCTGATGCCCTCCTGCTTGCGCACGTCGGTCGCGGTGCGCACGAGGCAGAAGATCATGTTCGCGTAGTGGCCGAGCGTGGTCCACGTCTTCTGGCCGTTCACGACGTAGTGATCGCCATCGCGCACCGCGCTCGTCTTCACCGATGCGAGGTCGGAACCGGCGCCCGGCTCCGAATAGCCCTGACACCACCAGTCGGTGCCGTCGAGAATGCGCGGCAGCCAGTGGCGCTGCTGCGCTTCGCTGCCGTACTTGATCAGCACGGGCCCGAGCATGTTGACGCCGAACGGCACGATGCGCGGCGCGCCGGCGAGCGCGCATTCGTTGTCGAACAGGAACTTCTGCGCGACGCTCCAGCCGGGGCCGCCGTATTCGCGCGGCCAGTGGCTCGCGAGCCAGCCGCGGGCATTCAGGATTGCGTGCCATTCGCGCATGTCGTCGCGCGTCAGGTGCAGGCCGCCCTTCACCTTGCGCGCGGTGCGCGCGGGCAGTTCGGCGGCGAGGAAGCGCTGCACTTCGGTGCGGAACGCTTCCTCTTCGGGAGTGAAATTGAGGTCCATCGTGGGTCCGTTGCGAATGCGGTGGGCGTTCAGTCGATACGGTTCAGGCTCGCGAAATCCGCGCCGCGCCCGACCAGCTCGACGAGCAGCGGCGACGGTTTCCAGAACAGCGGATCCTCCTGCGCGAACGCGCGGATGTCGGCGAGCACGTTCGCGAGGCCGACCGTGTCCGCGTAGTGCATCGGGCCGCCGCGATGGCGCGGGAAGCCGTAGCCGTACAGGAACACCGCGTCGACGTCGAGCGGGCGCAGCGCGATCTTCTCGTGCACGACGTTCGCACCTTCGTTGATCATCGCGGCAAGGTAGCGGCGCAGGATCTCGTCGTCGGTGAACGCGCGCGGCGTGATGCCCTTCTTCGCACGCTCCTGCGCGACGATCGCCTCGACCTCCGGGTCCGGCGTGCCGACGCGCGCGCCGTCCGGATACAGGTAGTAGCCGCGCCCCGTCTTCTGGCCGAACCAGCCGCGCTCGCACAGCCGGTCGGAAATCTCCACGTAGCGCGCGCGCGGGTCGCGCGTGGCCGCACGGCGCTTGCGGGTCGCCCAGCCGATGTCGCCGCCCGCGAGGTCGACGACCTGGAACGGCCCCATCGGGAAGCCGAATTCGCGCACCGCGCGATCGATCTGGTACGGCGACGCGCCGTCCTCCATCAGGTAGTCGGCCGCGGTGCGATAGACGGCGAGGATCCGGTTGCCGATGAAGCCGTCGCACACGCCGGCGCGCACCGGCGTCTTTTTCAGCTGCTTGGCCAGCGCGAACGCGGTCGCGACGACGTCATCGGCGACGCGCGCCGGCACGACGATCTCGAGCAGCTTCATCACGTTCGCCGGCGAGAAGAAATGCAGGCCGATCACGTCGGCCGGCCGGTCGATGCCGGCCGCCAGCTCGTCGATGTCGAGATACGACGTGTTGGTCGCGAGCACCGCGCCCGGCTTGCACGCGCGCGCGAGTTCGGCGAACACCGCCTTTTTCACGGCCATGTCCTCGAACACCGCCTCGATCACGACGTCGGCCTGCGCGAGCGCGTCGTACGACGTGCTGCCCTTGAAGCGCGCGAGGCGCGCCGCGTGCGCGGCCGGCGTCATCCGCCCCTTCGCGACGAGCCCGTCGTACACCTTCTCGACATGCGCGCGGCCGCGCGCGAGCGACGCTTCGTCGCGTTCGATCATCGTCACCGGCAGCCCGGCGTCGAGTGCCGCGACCGCGATGCCCGCGCCCATCGTGCCGCCGCCGACCACGCCGATCCGCTCGACCGGACGCGCGCTCGCGCGGCGCGCCTCGGGCGCCTTCGCGGCCTCGCGTTCCGCGAAGAACGCGTGCACGAGGCCCGCGCGCTGCGGGCTGTCGACGCATTGCAGGAACAGGCTGCGTTCGAGCTTCATCCCCGCGTCGAACGACAGCGTGAGCGCGGCCTCGACCGCGTCGACGATCCTCTCCGGCGAGAACAGGCCGCGCGACTTCTTCGGCAACTCGGCGCGCGCCGCGTCGATCGCGGCCTGCGCGGCCGCGCGGTCGGCGAGGCCCTGCGCATCGCGGGTGCGCCGAGCCGGCGCGCCGAGCGACACGAGTTCCTGCGCATAGGCGAGACCTTCGGCGAGCGTGTCGTCGCTGTGCGCGACGCGATCGACGACGCCGAGCGCGAGCGCTTCGTCGGCGCTTGCGTGACGCCCCGTCAGCATCAGGTCGAGCGCGGCCTGCGCGCCGATCAGGCGCGGCGCGCGCTGCGTGCCGCCCGCGCCGGGCAGCAGGCCGAGCGTGACTTCGGGCAACCCGAGCTTCGCGCCGGGCACCGCGAGCCGGTAATGCGCGGCGAGCGCGACTTCGAGGCCGCCGCCGAGCGTCGCGCCGTGCAGCGCCACCACGACCGGCTTCGCGCTCGACTCGATCCGCTCGCAGACGTCGGGCAGCGACGGCGGCACGGGCGGCTTGCCGAATTCGCGGATGTCGGCGCCCGCGATGAAGTTGCGGCCGGCGCCGACGATCAGCACCGCGCGGATCGCGGCGTCGGCCTGCGCGGCGTCGAGCGCGTCGGCGAGGCCGCGCCGCACATCGGCGGACAGCGCGTTGACGGGCGGATGGTCGATCGTGACGACGAGCACCTTGTCGCGCCGTTCGCGCGTGACGGTGCCGGTCTGGGCGGGTTCGGGGGAAGCGGTTGAATTCATCGTGTCTCCATTGCGGTGCGCCATGCGGGCGGGACCGGTCGCCGGGCCGGCGACCGGCGCCGCTTCCCGATCCCGCGCGGCGGGAAACGATCCGGCGCATGTGCCGGGCATGACTCGATTCTCGATTGATCGAGATTCATTGACAATTCCCGCTCGACTTTACAAGCTGTCAAGTCTGACTTGACATTGAATGCTTTGGGACCGCTTCGGGTCCTTAAGCGGGACGGATCAGGAGACACCGGGCATGGACCTGAACGCGCTGACGCTGCTCGTCGAGATCCTCGACGCGGGCAACCTGAGCAAGGCCGCGCAGCGGCTCAAGATGAGCCGCGCGAACGTCAGCTACCGGCTAAACCAGCTCGAGCGCTCGATCGGCCAGCAGCTCGTGCGCCGCACGACGCGCCGCATCGAGCCGACCGAAATCGGGCTGAAGCTGTACGAGCACGGCCGGCGCATCCGCAACGAGCTGCTCGCCGCGCAGGAATCGGTGACGACGCTCGGCCAGGACCTGCAGGGCCGCGTGCGGCTGTCGGTGCCGAGCGGCTACGGGCAGATGGTGATGTCCGACTGGCTGCTCGCGTTCAAGCGGCTGCATCCGGGCATCGTGCTCGACGTGGTGTTCGAGAATCGCGTGGAGGACCTGATGCGCGACGAAGTCGACATCGCGATCCGCGTGATGTCCGAGCCGCCGCAGAACCTCGTCGCGCGCGACATGGGCGCGGTGCGCTACGTCGCGTGCGCGTCGCCCGCGTTCGCGGCCGCGCACGGGATGCCCGCGAGCCTCGGTGCGCTCGCCGCCGCGCCGGTCGTCACCGCGACGGTGCTGGGCCGGCAGCTGCGGATCGCGGCGTACCTCGGCGACGAACGCCACGAGGTGCTGCTCGAGCCCACGCTGATTTCGGAGAACTTCCTGTTCCTGCGCCAGGCGATCCTCGCCGGGATCGGCGTCGGCATCGTGCCCGACTACGTGATGCAGGACGACATGCGGCGCGGCACGGTCGTCACGTCGCTCGACGCGTATCGTCTCAGCATCTTCGGCACGCACATGTACATGCTCTACATGCCGAACCGGCACCACACGCGCGCGACCGCGACGTTCATAGAGTTCATCCTCGAACAGGCCGGAAAGGCCGGCCGGGGCGGGCCCGGCGGGATGCGTCAGGGTTTCCTGTCGGATGACAATCCGCCGGCCGCACGGCGACAATAGCGCGCCGCCCGTGCGGAGCGCGTGCCGCGCACACGCCGCCTCCTTCGAATTCACTGTTGCCGAGGGTTTCAATGTTCGACCGGATCCGTCCGCATTCGCGTCCCCGGACGCTCGTCGCCACGCTCGCGCTTGTCGCGCTCGCCACGTTCAGCGCCGGCTGCACGTCCCCGTCCGCGCCGTCGAACGCCGTCGTGCCGGTGGCCGCCGCGTCCGGCGCCGCGGTACCGCTGCCCGGCGTTCACGCGCCCGAACTGGCGTCCGGCTGGACCGACAAGCCGGGCTGGACCTCGCAGCGCTTCATGATCGCGGCCGCGAACCCGCTCGCCACGCAGGCCGGCTACGAGATGCTGAAGGCCGGCGGCACCGCGATCGACGCGGCGATCGCCACGCAGATGGTGCTCGCGCTCGTCGAGCCGCAATCGTCGGGGCTCGGCGGCGGCGCGTTCATGCTGTACTTCGACGGCCGTGCGACGCAGGCGTACGACGGCCGCGAGACCGCGCCGGCCGCCGCGACCGACCGGCTGTTCTACGGCCCGACCGGCCAGCCGATGGGCTTCTACGAAGGTGTCGTGGGCGGCCGTTCGGTCGGCACGCCGGGCGTGCTGCGGATGCTCGACGCCGCGCACCGCGCGCACGGCAAGCTGCCGTGGCGCCGGCTGTTCCAGCCCGCGATCCGGCTCGCCGAGCACGGCTTCACGATCAGCCCGCGCCTCGCGATGCTGATCGCGAACGACAAGTACCTGATGAACGACCCGGCCGCGCGTGCGTACTTCTACAACAAGGACGGCACGCCGAAGGCGGCCGGCACGGTGCTGAAGAACCCCGCGCTCGCGACCGTGCTGCGCCAGGTTGCCGATCGCGGCGCGAATGCGTTCTACACCGGCGCGATCGCGCGCGACATCGTCACGAAGGTGCGCAAGCACCCGACCAATCCGGGCCTGCTGTCGCTGCAGGATCTCGCGCGCTACAAGGCGAAGGTGCGGGCGCCGCTGTGCACCGACTACCGGCGCTCGGTGGTGTGCGGGATGCCGCCGCCGTCGTCGGGCGGCCTCGCGATCGCGCAGATGCTCGGCATCCTCGAGGCGATGCCCGACTGGCAGCGGATCGGCGCGCAAAAGCCGGTGCGCAACGAAGTCGGCTACGAGCCGACGCCGTTCGCCGCGCACCTGTTCAGCGAGGCGGGACGCCTCGCGTATGCGGACCGTGCGCGCTACGTCGCCGATCCGGATTTCGCGCCGCTGCCGGGCGGCAGCTGGGCGAGCCTCGTCGACCGGGCCTATCTCGCGCAGCGCGCACGCCTGATCGGCGACACCAGCATGGGCGTCGCGCAGGCCGGCACGCCGCAGGGCGCGACGCTCGCGCTGGCCGACGACCGCAGCCCCGAATTGCCGTCGACGTCCGACATCGCGATCGTCGACCGCTACGGCCAGGCGCTGTCGATGACGACCAGCGTCGAGGACGCGTTCGGTTCGCGGCTGATGGTGCGCGGGTTCATGTTGAACAACCAGTTGACCGATTTCTCGTTCGTGTCGGACGAGAACGGGCGGCCGGTCGCGAACCGCGTGCAGCCGGGCAAGCGGCCGCGCTCGGCGATGTCGCCCGAGCTCGTGTTCGACCAGAAGACGAAGCAGGTGACGATGATCGTCGGCTCGGCCGGCGGCCCCGCGATCATCAACCACGTCGCGAAGACGATGATCGGCGTGATGGACTGGGGGATGACGATGCAGCAGGCGATTGCGCTGCCGAACGTCGGGTCGATGAACGGGCCGACGCAGCTCGAACGCGGCCGCGTGTCGGACGCGCTCGTCGACGGGTTGAAAGGGCGCGGGCACGACGTGCGGGTCGTCGAGATGAATTCGGGACTGCAGGGGATCCAGCGGCTGAACGTGCAGGGGCAGACGGTGTGGTTCGGCGGGGCCGACCCGCGGCGGGAAGGCGTCGCGATGGGTGAATGACGCCGGCAGGCTGGCGCCTCGATCTCGCGTAGACTGGCACCCTCTGCCCTCGAGGAGCCGCGACGTGAATTCGACGACACTCTTGCTGTATGTCATCACCGTATCCGCCGTCACGGTCACGCCCGGCCCGACGATGCTGCTGGCGCTGAACAACGGCGCCACACGCGGCATGCGCATCGCGGCTTACGGCATCGCTGGAGCCGCGCTGTCCGACCTGATTCTGATCGGCGCGGTCGGATGTGGGCTCGGCGCACTCATGCAAGCGTCGGAACACCTGTTCGTCATGCTGAAGTGGGCGGGCGCCGCGTACCTGCTCTACCTCGCCTGGGTGCTCTGGCGTGCCCCTATGTCCCTGCCGTCGGCCGACGCCGTGCAAGCGGACGGCGCACGCGACGGCCGCTCCGCATTCAAGCGCTCGCTGCTTGTTGCACTGTCAAATCCAAAGGGCTTGCTGTTCTTTTCGGCATTCCTGCCGCAGTTCATCCGGCCCCAATCGAACGTCTCGGCCCAGTACGCAACGCTGGCGATCCTGACGGCCATGATCGACGTCCTGTTGATGGGAATTTACGCGGCAAGTGGCTATCACGCGATGAAGGTCATGTCCGGCAAAGCCCTGAAATGGCTCAATCGCGGCTGCGCCGGCATGCTGGCCGGGCTGGCGGTCGCCCTCAGCCTCTATCGACGCGGCACCGCGACCTGATGCGACGACGACCTCGCCGCGTCGCAACACCCCTCCGCTCACCCCCGCCCCTTCCACGGCACCACCCGCCGCTCGACCCATCGCATCGCGAGATCGAACAGCCACGCGATCGCGCCGATGATCAGAATCCCCATCACAACGATGTCCGTGCGCAGGAAGCTCGATGCGTTGAGCACCATCTGCCCGAGCCCGGCCGTCGCGGCGACCATCTCGGCCGCGACGAGTGTCGTCCAGCCGAACCCGATCGCGATCCGCAAGCCGGTGAGGATTTCCGGCAGCGCGGCCGGCAGCACGACATGGCGCACGATCTGCGCGAAGCTGCCGCCGAGCGAATACGCGGCGTTGATCTGCTCGACGGTTGCCGCGCGCACGCCGGCACGGGCGGCCATCGCGATCGGCGCGAAGCACGCGAGGAAGATCACGACGAGCTTCGCCGTCTCGTCGATGCCGAACCAGATCACGACGAGCGGCAGATACGCGAGCGGCGGCAGCGGCCGGTAGAACTCCAGCAGCGGATCGAGCACGCCGCGCGCGATGCGGCTCACGCCCATCAGGATCCCGGCCGGCACGCCGATCGCAGTGGCGAACACGAAGGCGCCGAACACGCGCGCGGCGCTCCACAACAAATGCTCCGACAACGGCAGGCCGCCCTGGATGCGGCCATGCCACGCGTCGACGAACGCGGCCCACACCGCTTCCGGCGCGGGCAGGAACAGCGGCGGCAGCCACTGGAAATGCGTCGCGACCCACCACAGCACGGCCAGCGCCGCGACCGTCGCCGCGCTCAGCCCCGCGGTCTTTCCTTGTCCCGGCAGCCGGTAACGGCGCGACGACGGCGCGCGACGCAACGCTGCCTGAGGCTGCGTGCGATCGCCCGGTTCGAAACCTGCGTCCGTACGATCGGCCGCCCACGAATCCTGCGTGCTCATGCTGTCCTGCCTGTGCAAAGTGCTGATCCGACCGCGCCCGACGGACGCGCCCTGCCGCGCGAGCTCGCGCCTCACGCGGCTTCCCCGACCGCCTCGTCGCGATGCAGATACGCGATCAGCCGCTCGCGCCACGCGATGAATTCCGGCGACGACTTCACCGCGCGCGCATCGCGCGATTCGACGTAGCGCCGCGCGAACGGCAGCTCGAACGTTTCCGCGATCCGGCCGGGGCCCGGCGTCATCACGACGAGACGCGTCGCGAGGAACAGCGCCTCCTCGACGTCGTGCGTGATGAAGAACACCGTCTTGCCGGTACGTGCCCACACGTCGAGCACGAGCGCCTGCATCGTGCCGCGCGTCATCGCGTCGAGCGCGCCCATCGGCTCGTCCATCAGCAGCACGCGCGGATCGCTCGCGAGCGCACGCGCGATGCCGACGCGCTGCTGCATCCCGCCCGACAGCTCGTACACGCGCGCGTGCGCATGCTTGTCGAGCCCGACCAGCGCGAGCATCTCCCGCGCCCGCGCTTCGCGTTCGGCCTTCGACACGCGTGCGAAGCGCAGCCCGAGCGCGACGTTCTCGAGCACGTCGAGCCACGGCAGCAACGCGTATTTCTGGAACACGACGCCGCGATCGGCGCCGGGGCCCGTGACCGGCACGCCGTCGACGCGCACGTCGCCGGTCGTCGGCGCGACGAAGCCGGCCATGCAGTTCAGCAGCGTCGTCTTTCCGCACCCGGACGCGCCGAGCGCGACGACGAATTCACCGGCTTCGATGCGCAGGTCGACGCGCGCGAGCGCCTGCGTCGTCGGCCGGCCGCGTTCGCCGGGATAGTCGACCGATACCTGACGGACTTCCAGCGTGCTCATGCTCGGGACTCCGCGATGATCGCCGCGTTCAGCGCGCGGCCTTCTGCACGAACTGCGGATCGACGCCGACCGAATAGTCGGCGAGCACCGCCCGGATCGTGCCCTGCGATTTCAGGAACGCGGCGGTGGCCGCGAGCGACTTCGCGGCGCCGGACTGCGCACCGCCGCCGAGCCACGTCGGCGACGCCTGCTCGGCCGGCGTCGGAAACGCGTAGAGCGCGAGGCTCGCGGGCACGTCCTGCGCGTCCGCGCCCGATACCTTCGCGACCGCCGCGACCTGCGGCGAGCCGACCTTCCACGCCGCCGCATGCGCGCGGTAGTCGGCGTCGGCGGCCGCGAGCACCTTCACGAAGCGCGCGACGAACTCGGGGTTTTCGCGCGCGAACTTGCGGCTCACGACGAAGCCGTCGAAGGTCGCCTTGCCACTTTCTTTCGCAACCTTGCCGGACGTCGTCAGCACGGTGCCCGACTGCTTGACCTTCGCGAGCACCGGATCCCAGATGTAGGTCGCGTCGATGTCGCCGCGCGTCCACGCGGCCGCGACCTCGGGCGGACGCAGGTTGACGATCTTCACGTCGTTCGGGTTCACGCCGGCGGCCTGCAGCGCGACGAGCGTATGGAAATGCGACGTCGACACGAACGGCACGCCGATCTTCCTGCCCTTCAGCGCGGCGACGCTGGTCACGCCCGAGCCGTTGCGCGCGACGAGCGCCTCGGCGTCGTTGATGTTGTCGAGCACCCAGAACAGCGAGATGTCGAGCCCCTGCGACAGGCCGGCCGCGATCGGGCTGGAACCGGCCTCGCCGAGCTGCACGGAGCCCGACGCGAGCGCGCGGATCACGTCGGCGCCGCTGTCGAGCTTGCGGAACGTGACCTTGTAGCCGGTCGCCTTTTCGACTTCACCGCTCGCCTGCGCATAGCGCCACGGCACGACCATGTCCTGGTACGCGATCACGACCTCGCGCGATTCGGCATGCGCCGCGCCGAGCGCGGCAAAGGCGGTCAGCGCGACGACGGCGCGGCGGACGAAGCTGAAACGGGACATGCGGCTCTCCTTCGGAATGCGGGCATTGCTGCGGGAGAGCCGACTTTACGAGCTTTGCGCGCGGCGGGAGCGAACTTATCCTGCGAAGCTATCGATGCCGTTTCAGCTTTGCTTTCCATGCTCGACCGGATTGCGTGTCCGGTCGGGTGACGATTGCCGTGCGCATGCGCGGATGGCCGCCGCGCCAACGAAAAAGCCCGCATCGCTGCGGGCTTTTTTCGACTGCGCGAGACAATCGCGGCATCGCGACGCTCAGACCACCCCGGCCCCATGCGCCTGCAGATCGGCGTGATAGCTCGAACGCACCATCGCGCCGACGGCCGCGTGCGTGAAGCCCATCTTGTACGCCTCTTCCTCGTACATCTTGAACGTATCCGGATGCACGTACGCACGCACCGGCAGGTGGTGCTCGGACGGTTGCAGGTACTGGCCGATCGTCAGCATGTCGACGTCGTGCGCGCGCAGGTCGCGCATCACCTGCAGGATTTCCTCTTCGGTCTCGCCGAGGCCGACCATCAGGCCCGACTTCGTCGCGACGTCCGGATGCAGCGCCTTGAAGTCCTTCAGCAGCTTCAGCGAGTGCGCGTAGTCCGAACCCGGGCGCGCTTCCTTGTACAGGCGCGGCACCGTTTCGAGGTTGTGGTTCATCACGTCGGGCGGCGCGGCGTTCAGGATCGAGATCGCGCGGTCGAGACGGCCGCGGAAGTCCGGCGTCAGGATCTCGATGCGCGTCTCCGGCGACTGCTCGCGCACTTCGCGGATGCACTCGACGAAGTGGGCGGCGCCACCGTCGCGCAGGTCGTCGCGGTCGACGCTCGTGATCACCACGTACTTGAGCTTGAGCGCCGCGATCGTGCGCGCGAGGTTCTTCGGTTCGTCCGCGTCGAGCGGATCGGGACGGCCGTGGCCGACGTCGCAGAACGGGCAGCGGCGCGTGCACTTGTCGCCCATGATCATGAACGTCGCGGTGCCCTTGCCGAAGCATTCGCCGATGTTCGGGCAGCTCGCTTCCTCGCACACGGTATGCAGGTTGTGCTCGCGCAGGATCGTCTTGATCTCGTTGAAGCGCGAGCTGCCGGTGGCCGCCTTCACGCGGATCCACTCCGGCTTCTTCAGCTTCTCGATCGGAACGACCTTGATCGGGATGCGCGCCGTCTTCGCCTGCGCCTTCTGCTTGGCGGTGGGATCGTAGGCAGCGGTCGCGGCCGAGTCGGCCGGTGCGGGGGAAGCGGTAACGTCAGTCATTCGAATGTTCCAGTGCCTGCGGCTTGTCGGCGGCCGCGGATGCGCCATCGAGGTTGGCAATCAGACGACCCACCAGCGTGTGGGCGACGTCGTTCCAGTCGGCGGCAACCTCGAGGCTCGCCATGTCGACGGTTTCCAGTCCGGCATAGCCGCACGGGTTGATCGCGAGAAACGGGCGCAGATCCATCTTCACGTTCAGGCTCAGCCCGTGATAGCTGCAGCCGTTGCGGATCTTCAGGCCGAGGGCCGCGATCTTCGCGCCTTCGTGCACGCCGGATGCCACGTAGATGCCCGGCGCGCCCGCCTTGCGGACCGAAGCGAGATTATACGCCGCGAGGGTTTCGATCACGGCCTCCTCGATCTTCGTCACGAGCGTGCGCACCATCAGCTTGCGCCGGCGCAGGTCCAGCAGCAGGTAGGCGACGATCTGGCCGGGGCCGTGGTAGGTGATTTGCCCGCCGCGGTCGACCTTCACGAGCGGCACGCCGCTGTCGGCCACCAGCAGGTGGGCCGGGTCGCCGGCCTGGCCGAGCGTGTAGACGGGCGGATGCTCGACGACCCAGATTTCGTCGCCGGTGTCGGCCGTGCGCGTGTCGGTGAACGCGCGCATCGCGTCGAAGCTCGTCTCGTAGGCCTCGCTGCCCCGCCAGCGCACGGTGACCGGCACGACGGGCTGGACCGGAGACCCGGCGGGCGATTCGGAAACAGCGACAGGCGTGGACACGATGGCAACCGGCGAGACGGACATGGGCGCTAGTTTACCGAAAACCCATGCGTCTCGCCGGCCCGGGAAGGGGACGGATCGCGAGCATCCGTCGGAGGAAAGGTCGGTCAGACGGTGCGCCAGCCGTCGTGGAACAGCGCGTTTACGCGGTTGCGCAGCCGCGCCAGCGCGCCGCGCGCGACTTCCCCGGCCGGCCGCGACACCGAGAACGCGACCTGCGCGCCCTGCCGGCCTTCCGCGCTGAGCCACAGCCGCTCGCCGCGACGCAGCCGGAGCGTCTCGCCGTCGACCAGGAAGTAGTCTTCGACGTCGTTGCTGCGCGTCGCCCACACCGGCCCGCATTGCACCGTCAGACGCGTGCTGCGCTGCACCTTCATCGGCACGGTCTCGCCCGCGGGGATTTCGAACGTGATGCTTGAAGAAATTTCTTGCATGATCGACTCCGCCAATAAATGCTTCGATGGCTACAATCGTAGTCACTTCAAGGCACCCGACCAAACGACCAATTTTCACGTCGATGTGAGGAAAATTAGCAAATGGACCTCCGCCAGCTGCCTGCGCTGAACGCGATTCGCGCGTTCGAAGCCGCCGCCCGTCACGAGAATTTCTCCCGCGCCGCCGACGAGCTGTACGTCACCCACGGCGCGGTCAGCCATCAGGTTCGCGCGCTCGAGGAGGAGCTCGGCGTGCAGCTGTTCACGCGCAACGGCAAGCGGCTGTGCCTGACCGACGCCGGCATGCGCTACGCGCAGCAGGTGCGCACCGCGCTGATGCAGATCGCCGATGCGACGCGCGAGGTGCGCGCGAGCGACCGCGGACGGCGACTGGTGGTGTCGATGCTGTCTTCGTTCGCCGCGCGCTTCATCACGCCGCGCATCGGCACGTTCATCGAGCGGCATCCGGAAATCGACGTCGAGCTGCAGTCGACCAACTCGCTCACCGACTTCGCGCGCGACGACGTCGATCTCGCGATCCGCTTCGGCTCCGGCAGCTATCCGGGGCTGCACGTCGAGCCGCTGTTCGAGGAAGTGTTCTTCCCGGCGTGCGCGCCGACGCTGAACGGCGGCAAGCTGCCGCAGACGCCCGCCGATCTCGTGCACTACAACCTGCTGCGCTCGGACGACGAGCTGTGGCGGCCGTGGTTCGACGCGGCGGGGCTCGATACGCTGACCGAGCCGAAACGGGGGATTCTGTACCAGGATTCGTCGAACCTGCTGCTGGCCGCGATCGACGGCCAGGGCATCGCGCTGGTGCGCCGCTCGCTCGCGGTGCACGACCTGCTGGACGGGCGCCTCGTGCGCCTGTTCGACATCGACGGGCAGAGCCCGTGGCACTATTTTTTCGTGTGTCCGCCGCCGCTCGTGAACACGCCGCGCGTGCAGGCGTTCAGGACCTGGCTGCTTCAGGAAGTCGCGGAGTACCAGCAGCTGTGCGACGAGCTGGACGCGCGGCGCGCGGCGGGGAAAACCCCCGCCGAGTGCGCGCAGGAAGGAGGATGGAAAGCGGCGCTCAGAGCACGACCTTGACCATCGGATGGCCGGTCAGTGCGCGGTAGATGTCGTCGAGCTGTTGCTGGCTCGTGGCGCGCACGGTGATCGTGAGGCCGGTGTAGTTGCCGCCGCTCGAGGCACGCTCCTCGATCTTCTCGACGTCGATCTCGTTGTCGTGGACGGCCACGACCTTGAAGATCGTATCCTTGAACTCCGGGTGCGCCTTGCCCATGATCTTGATCGGGAAGTCGCACGGAAACTCCAGCAGCGACTCCTTCCGGGCATCGATCGCGCCGGTGACCTCGATGGTTTTGGTCGGTTCGCTCATCACTTTCTCCGGGTTAGGTCAAACTGTTCAAACTCGCGTGCCTTCGCACGCTGGTACGCGTCGTACAACGCCGCGAACACGGGGCCCGGCTTGCCGCCCTGCACGGGCAGGTCGTCGAGCGACGTGACGGGCAGAATCTCCTTCGTGGCCGACGTGATCATGATCTCGTCCGCCGAGCGCAGCTCGGCTTCGCTGATCTCGCGCGCGACGAACGGAATGCCGCATTCGTCGGCCAGCTGCTCGACCAGCGCGTAGCGGATCCCTTCGAGGATCCTGTTGCTGCGCGGCGGCGCGTACAGCTCGCCGTTCTTCACGACCCACACGTTCGACGACGAACCTTCGGTCACGTTGTCGTCGCGCAGCTGGATCGTCTCGAACGCGTCGCGTTCGGCAGCATGCTGCGCCATCAGCACGTTGCCGAGCAGCGAAATCGACTTGATGTCGCAATGCAGCCAGCGGCGATCCTCGGCCGTCACGCAGCGCACGCCCTGCGCGCGCTCCTGGTCCGACGGCAGGCGCAGCGGGCTCGTCATCGCGAACACCGTCGGCACCGTATTCGCCGGGAACGCGTGGCCGCGCTTCGCGACACCGCGCGTCACCTGCAGGTAGACGAGCGCATGGCCGTCGCCGAGGCCTTCCGCATTCGCGGCGACCACGCGCTCGATCAGCGCGCGCCAGCCGGCCGCGTCATGCGGATTGTCGATGCCGATCTTCTTCAGGCTGCGCGCGAGCCGGTCCAGATGCTGTTCGATCCGGAACGGCACGTGCGCGCCGTCATGCGCATAAACGGGGACGACTTCATACACGCCATCGCCGAAGATGAACCCGCGGTCGAGCACCGGCACGCGGGCTTCCGACAGCGGCACCAGTTCCTCGTGCGACGACACGCTGAGGTAGACGATCGGTTCGAATTCGGCTTGGCTCATGGCAATGACAGATGGGGATGAAGTCGTGAAAACAAAGGCCCGTCGCGCTTACTTCTTCTTGCTGAACATCAGCAGGATCGAGTCCCAGATACGGCCGAAGATACCCGCTTCCGGCACGGCCTGCAGCGCGACGACCGGGAACTCCGACAGCGTCTTGCCGTCGGCGACGATCTTCACGGTACCGACCTGCTGGCCTTCCGCGAGCGGCGCGATCAGCGGCGCGTTGACCTCGACTTCCGGCTTGACCTTGTCGCCCAGGCCGCGCGGCACGGTCACCCACTGGTCGCCCTTCACGCCGACCTGCACGGTGTTTTCCTTGCCCTTGTAGATGCGCGGCGTCGACATCGCCTGGCCGCCCTTGAACAGGCGCACCGCGTCGAACGCGCTATAGCCGTAGTTCAGCATCTTCATGCTGTCCTGCGTGCGCTCGCCTTCCTTCTGCTCGCCCATCATCACCGACACGAGACGGCGCTGGCTGTCGACACCCGGGATCGCGCGCTTCGCCGACGCGATCAGGCAGTAGCCGGCCGCCTGCGTATGGCCCGTCTTCAGGCCGTCGACCGTCGGATCCAGCCACAGCAGGCGGTTGCGGTTGCCCTGGCGGATGTTGTTGTACTTGAATTCCTTCTCCGAGAAGATGCCGTAGTACTGCGGAAAATCGCGGATCAGGTGCGCGGACAGCTTCGCGAGGTCGCCGGCCGTCGTGTAGTGGTTCGGGTCGGGCATGCCGTTCACGTCGGCGAAGTGCGTGCCCTTCATGCCGAGGCGCGCCGCCTCGTCGTTCATCAGCGTGACGAACTGCCCTTCGCTGCCGCCGACCAGTTCGGCCAGCGCGATCGCGGCGTCGTTGCCCGACTGGATGATCATCCCGTACACGAGGTCGTGCACCGACACCGGCTTGTTCGCCTCGATGAACATGCGCGACTCGTCGGTGCCGACACGGCGTACCGCGACGCTCGGCGTGACGATCTGCTCCATCGAGATCTTCTTCTTGTCGAGCGCCTCGAACACCAGGTAGGCCGTCATCAGCTTCGTCAGCGATGCGGGCTCGACGCGTTCGTCGGCGTTGCCCGAGGCGAGCACCGTGTTGCTCGTCGCATCGACGAGCACCCACGAGCGCGCGTTCACGCCCGGCGGCGGCACCGCGCCCGGCATGAAGGTCGCGGGCGCGCCGGTGAACTGCTCGGCGGCGGCGGCCGGCGCGGCATGCGCGGCCTTGGCCTTGGCGGCCGGCTTCGCCTCGGCGACGACGATCGTCGACGCGAGCGCGACGGGCAGCATCACGCCGAGCGCGACGTTGCGCGCGGCGGTGCCGAAGGCGATGGAAGAAGCGAGGGACTTGAGGCCTTGGGGAGACAGACGCATGATCGATTCAGGCTGATGGCAGAAAGTGCGGCGCGAAACGCGCAAGGGTTGAACGGCAAGGCGGCGGGCGTTCCGGCGTTCGTCCGACTGTGTCGGACGGCGCGAAACGCGCCGGTTGGACTCGTGCGGACGCGTTCGGTTCGCGGCCGTCGCGAGCGGGCGGACAGGCGGCGAAACGAGCGCCGCATGGGCCCAGCCGGGCCGCGGGCGACGCGAATTGCGGCCATTATACGTGGCTGCGAACGGCGTTTTCGGGAACCGTGGCCCGGGCGGCCGCACGCCGGGTTCAGCGCATCAACGCCACGCGTCGACGATGATGCGCTTCAGCACGTGCAGCTTGCGATGGAAGAAATGCTCGGCGCCGGGGATCACGACGACCGGCAGTTCCTGCGGCCGCGCCCAGTCGTAGACCGACGCGATCGGCACCGTGTCGTCGGTTTCGCCGTGGATCACGAGCGTGTTCTCCGGCACGTCGGCGACCTGCCAGCGGCTCGCGGCCGTGCCGACGAACACCATCCGCTCGATCGTCTCGCCCGCGTCGCGCAGCCGCTTCGCGACATGCGACAGCACGAAGGTGCCGAACGAGAAGCCCGCGAGCACGAGCGGCAGGTCCGCATACGCGGGCTGCGCGCGCATGTGCGCGAGCACGGCAAGCAGGTCGTCGGCCTCGCCGATGCCGTTGTCGTGCACGCCCTCGGTCGCGCCGACGCCGCGGAAGTTGGACCGGTACACCACGTAGCCGAGCTGGACCAGCGTGCGCGCAAGGGTTTGCGCGACCTTGTTGTCCATCGTGCCGCCGAACAGCGGATGCGGGTGCGCGACGAGCGCGATGCCGCGCGGCGCGGCGCTGGCGTCGCGCATGGCGTCCGGCAGGTCGACCGCGATTTCGATCTGCCCGACCGGGCCGGCGATCAGCGATTTCTGCGTATGAACGTTCATTCGGCCGGCCCGCTCAGATCTTCAGGCGCTCGACGACCTTGCCGTCGCGCAGGTGCGATTCGACGATCTCGTCGATGTCGGCCTGGTCGACGTACGTGTACCACGTGCCTTCCGGATACACGACCATCACGGGCCCTTCCTCGCAGCGGTCGAGGCAGCCGGCCTTGTTGATGCGGACCTTGCCGGGCCCCGCGAGGCCGAGTTCCTTCACGCGCTTTTTCGCGTATTCCTGCATGGTCTGCGCATCGCATTGCGCGCAGCTCGGACGCTCGGCGCCCGGGTCGCGCTGGTTCAGGCAGAAGAAGACGTGGTGCTGGTAGTAGGAATCCATGATGGTGACGAGCGGCCCGGCGCGGTGCCGGGCGGAAAGAGGGGCGATCGCCGTTGCGCGCGGCAACGGATGTGCGGACGATTATAACGAGCGGCGCGCGCCGCTGCCCGCGACCGAACCGTGGCCGCCCTGCCCGGCGTGCCGCGTCAGCGCCGCGGCGCGGCCGGCAGCCACGCGTGCTCGACGCGCTGGCCGAGCCAGATCAGCGCCGCGTAGGGCCAGATCCACGCGAGCCAGCGCGCGATGCTGTTGAAGTGCACGTAGCGGCCCTGCCGCCAGCCCGACAGCGTGAAGTCGAAGAACGGGTTGACGGGCAGCAGGTTGACGAGCGCCACGCCGGCCAGCAGCGCGAGCGCCGCGAGCAGCGCGCGCCACGCGGCCGGCACGCGCAATGCGAGCAGGGCCGCCGCGAAGCCGAGCTCGATACCGAGCCGCGCACCGGGCGTCGCCCACACGACGACGAGGCCGGTGCTCGACTGCATGAAGGTCGCGGCCGCCTTCAGCGCGAGCGTCGCGACGACGAACCCGATCAGGAGCCGCACGCGCGGCGCGCGCTCGCGCATCGCGAGCGACGCGATCGCCAGCGCGGCGAACAGCATCAGCCCGCCGAGCGTGGCTTCCCACGCGGAGTCGGACAGCCAGCCGTCGACGCGCTCGGGCCATTCGCTCACGCGCCACGCGGCCGGCAGCCACGCGAGCAGCGCGTCCTGCATCGAGCCGTCGGCGCGTTCCCACAGCGCGGCCGGCCAGTCGCCGATGCCGAACAGGAACGGCGACGGAAACAGGATCGCGAACGGCCACAGGCCGGCGAGCAGCAGCGGCGTCGCGCCGTCGTTCTCGAACCACGCGAAGCGCAGCCGGCGCAGCGCGCCGCGCTCGAGCAGCGCGCCGGTGGCCGGTGCCGCGAGCGCCGCGCCGAGCAGCGCGCCGAGCGCGTTGGCCGCGAGGTCGAGATTCGACGCGACACGTGTCGGCAGGTAGGTCTGCAGCGCCTCCATCGACCCCGACAGCAGCACGCCGAGGCCGCCGACGATCAGCGTCGCGGCCACGCCGCGCCAGCGCGGATGCAGCGCGAGCACGCCGAGGGCGCCGAACGGCAGGTAGCCGAGCACGTTGGTGACCACGTCGAACGCGGTCACATAGCGCTGCATCGGCGCGAACAGGTAGTCGAACGGCCCGATGCCGAGCGACACCCAGCCGTCGAACGGATACAGCGATGCATAGACGACGAGCGCCGCATACGCAGCGAACGCCTGCCGCGCCAGCGACGACGCGCGCGACGTGCCCGGCGCCCTCATCGCGGCTGCGCGCGGTGCGTCACGGGTTGCCCGCGTACGCCTGCACGCCGACCCACGCGGCGATCTGCGACACGAGCTCGTCGCTCGCGGCCGCGAGCGCACGCGCGCCGCCTTCCGCATCGGGCGTGCTCGACGGCGCGCGCGCGACGAAGGTGCGCTGGCCGAGCACCTTGCCGTCCTGCATCAGCGTCGCGCGCGCGGTGACCGCGCCGTGGCTCTGCGACTGCCCGTCGAACACCTGCTCGAATTCGTTCAGGTCGACCTTCAGCGTCGGCGCGCGCACGCCGTCGGTGCCTTCGAGCACCGCGCCGCGCGACGACAGCGCGCCGCGCAGCCGCTGCGTGAGCAGTTGCGCGGGCGGTGCAGTCCAGCGACTGTCGCGATAGACGGCCATGCGCTGCGCATCCGCATACGCGAGGCGGTAGACGAACTTGTCCGTGTCGAGCGCGTCGGGCGCGGCGACGTCGAGCACCTTCAGCGCGGGCCCCGTGCCGGCCGTGACGACCGATGCGGCCGGCCCGAGGTCGTAGCGGACGTTCGACAGCGCCGCGCCGTTGCCGGCGCAGCCGGCGGCGAACACGAGCGTCAGCATCGCGAGGGCGGTCGCGGCCGGACGCAGCGCGCGGTCAAGGATTCGTGGCATGGCATGTTCCTGCATGATGTTTCCGGTTTCGATGGCGTGATGGCCCGGTCTCGCACCGGGGCGGTCGAGCGGCGGGCTGGCGATGCGCTTCATTTCCCGGCCGCGGCCCCGGCCCCCGGCCAGACGAAGCCCGCCTCGCCGGGCCCGGGCGCGGAACCGGGCGAGCCGAACAACAGACTGCGCGGGTTGCGGCCGAGTTCACCGGCGACGTCCTTCAATTGCCGCGACGCATCGCCGACGCTGCCGGCCAGCGCGTTGAAACGCGGCAGCGTGTCGTACTGGACCCGCGCGTTCAGGTCGTTCAGCGCGACGCCGACCTGCTCGGCAGCCGAGCCGGCCTTGTTCAGGTTCGACACGAGCGGCCCGTTCGGCTGCAGCAGCGTGTTCGCCGATGCCATCGCGCGATCGACCTGGTGCATCGTCTCCGGCAGCGCGGCCACCGCCGGCGCGAGCTGCTTCGACAGCGTCGCCGCGCCGTCCGCCGCGTGCTGCAGGCTTTCGGCCGTCGCGCGCAGCTGCTCGCGCATCTCCGGCGACATCAGCGCGTTCGCGCTTTTCGCCGCCAGCTCGAGCTGCCGCAGCAGCACGTCGCCGCGCTCCTGGATCTGGTCGAACAGGCTCGGCCGCATCGGGATCTGCGCGATCGCCTTCGGCGACGACGGCAGCGGCGCCAGGTCGCGCCCCGTATCCTCGAGCTGCACGAACGCGATGCCCGTCACGCCCTGGAAGCCGAGGCTGCCGTAGGTCGACTGCGTGATCGGCGCGTCGCGATCGACGAGGATCCGGATCCGGATCTGGCCCGGATGCGTGCGATCGAAGCCGATCGACTGCACCTTGCCGACGTCGAGGCCGCGAAAACGCACGGCCGCATCGGGGAACAGGCCCGTCACGTTGGTGCGCGCGAGCAGGTCGTACGGCACGCGCACGGTGCGGTCGACGTTGAACCAGAACACGGTGCCCGCGATCGCGAGCGTCAGCGCGATCGTGAACAGGCCGGCCCAGAACGCATGTGATTTGTTTTCCATTCGCGGATTCCTTGCTTCTTGCCTTGCTTACAGATCGACGCTCGACGGCGCCGGTTCGAGGGCCGCCTTCGGCAGCTTCGCGCGCCGCTCGGGCGGCAGCGCCTGCAATGCGCGGCGCCCGCGCAGCCCCAGGAAATATTCGTGGATGAACGGATGGTCAACGTTCGCGGCCTCCTCGACGGGGGCCGCGACCAGCACCTTGCGGTCGGCCAGCACCGCGACGCGCGTCGACAGCGCGACCATCGTGTCGAGATCGTGCGTCACCATCACGACCGTCAGCCCGAGCGTGCGGTGCAGCGTCGCGATCAGCTCGACGAATTCGTCGGACGCCTGCGGGTCGAGGCCGGCGGTCGGCTCGTCGAGGAACAGCAGCTCCGGCTCGAGCGCGATCGCGCGCGCGATGCCGACCCGCTTCACCATCCCGCCCGACAGCGCAGCCGGCATCTTCGACGCGTGCTTGCACGGCAGCCCGACCATCTCGAGCTTCAGCATCACGATGTCGTGCAGCAGGTCGGGCGGCACGCGGCCGAGCTCGCGCAACGGCTGCGCGACGTTGTCGAACACCGTCATCGACGAGAACAGCGCGCCCTGCTGGAACAGCATCCCCGAGCGCGTGCGCATCATCCGCGCGGTCGCGTCGTCGATCTTCGACGTGTCCTCGCCGAACACCTTGATCGTGCCCGACGTCGGCCGCTCGAGGCCGAGGATCTGCCGCACCAGCGTCGTCTTGCCCGAGCCCGAGCCGCCGACGATCGCGACGATCTCGCCGCGCCGCACGTCGAAATCGAGCTTCTGGTGAATGATGTTGCGCCCGTAGCGCTTCGTCAGGTTGCGCACCTCGATCACGAGGTCGTCGCCGGGCACGGCGGCGCCCGGCGGCGTGCCGACCGAGCCTGCGCCGATTGCCGCGGCATGTGCGCTGGCGGCACCGGCCGCCGGTTCGTTCGACGCGTTCATCCGAGCCCCACGTTCTGGAACAGGATCGCGAACACCGCGTCGGCGAGGATCACGACCGTGATCGACGAGACGACCGAGGTCGTCGTCCCTTCGCCGAGGCTCTGCGAGTTCGCCTTGATCCGGAAACCGAAATGACAGGCGACCAGCGCGATCAGCATGCCGAACACGACACCCTTGCCGATGCCGATGTACAGGTTCGCGATCGGCACGACGCCCGGCAGCGAGCGCACGAAATAGTTGACGTCGATGCCGAGCACCAGCTTCGCGGCGAGCGCGCCGCCCGTGAGCGCGATGATGTTGGTCCACATCACGAGCAGCGGCATCGCGACGCCGAGCGCGAGCACGCGCGGCAGGATCAGCCGCAGCCCGTGCGGGATGCCCATCACGCGCATCGCGTCGAGTTCCTCGGTCACGCGCATCACGCCGATCTGCGCGGTGATCGCCGACCCGGAGCGGCCCGCGACGAGGATCGCCGACAGCACGGGCCCCAGCTCGCGGATCACCGACAGCCCGAGGATGTTCACGATGTAGCGGTTCGCGCCGAACATCTGCAGCTGCTGCGCGGACAGGTAGCTGAGCACGATGCCGATCAGGAACGCGACCAGCGCGGTGATCGGCAGCGCCTGCGCGCCGGCGCTGTAGATGTTCGCCGAGATTTCCTTCCACGGCATCGTCTTCGGGCGGCGCAGCACCGACAGCGCATCGAGGATCACGAGGCCGAACATCGCGATGCCGCCCTGCAGGTGTTCGGCGAACGCGAAGATCGCCTGGCCGAGGCGCGTGACGGGATCGAACCGCACGACGCGCTCGGGCGCCTCGCGCTGGCTGTCGAGGCGTTCGATCCGCTCGAAGATCGTGCGCTGCGTGGCGGACAGCTCGACGCCGGCCGGCAGCTTGCGGCCCCACACGCGCCACAGCGCCTGGCCGCCGACGTGGTCGAGTCGCTCGATGCCGGACAGATCCCATTCGTTCACGCGCCCGGACGCGATGCCCGCGATGCGGCGCGCGACCGCGCCGCGGTTGCGCGCAAGCGCGAGTGCGGTCCATTGGCCGTACAGGCGCACCGTCTGACCCTGGCCGCCGGCGTCGACCGACAGGCCGGGAGGAGTCTCGAAGTCCAAGGGCGGATTGTTTGCAAAAGGATGACAGCGGCCATTGTAGCGAACCGCCCGGCGCCGCGACGTGAGGATTGCCGTCGGGGCGCGCGGCCGGGAGCGCGTGGCGGGGCGCGCGTGGCCGGCGCGTCGGGCCGCGGGCATCCGGTTGCGGGTGCCCGGCCCGCCACGGCGCACCGTTCGCCGCCGGATCGGCATGCCGGGCTGCGACCTTTCATTCTTCCGTCACGTTTCCTTTCGATACTCTCACGCGCCGCACGTCAGGCCGTCGGCGCCCGCGCCGCCATCTCGCGGCGCGCCTCGCGATTCATAGAACAGAACACCGAACAGGACAATCGATGCGTCTCCCCCCGCTTTCCCGCCGCCGCGCGAGCGCCGCCGCCGCGCTCGCCAGCCTCGCCTTCGCCCTCGCCGGTTGCGGCGGCGACGACGTCACCGCTCCGCCGTCATCGCAGACGCAGGCCCAGGCGCCCGCCGGCACGACCACGACGCTCGCGCTGCTCGAAACGACCGACCTGCACACCAACGTGCTGTCGTACGACTATTTCAAGCTCGCCGCCGACAAGTCGCTCGGCTTCGAGCGCGTGTCGACGCTGATCGCGCAGGCGCGCGCGCAGTACCCGAACACGCTGCTGCTCGACAACGGCGACACGATCCAGGGCACCGCGCTGTCGGACTACCAGGCGCTCGTGAACCCGATCGGCTGCGACCAGACGCTCGCGATCTACAAGGTGATGAACGCCGCGAAGTTCGACGGCGGCGGGATCGGCAACCATGAGTTCAACTACGGGCTGCCGTACCTGTCGCAGGTGACCGGCAACACGTTCGACGTCGACGGGCTGCCGCCCCCCGCGCAGCAGAAGAAGTGCGCGGGCCCGAACTTCCCGCAGGTGCTCGCGAACGTGATCAGCGCGAGGACCAACGCGCCGCTGTTCACGCCGTACACGATCCTCACCCGCACGGTGACGGCCGTCACGCCCGACGGCAAGACCGTCAGCGCGCCGGTGAAGATCGGCATCATCGGCTTCACGCCGCCCGCGATCATGAGCTGGGACAAGCGCTGGCTCGACGGCAAGGTCTACACGACCGGCCTGAAGGAAGCGGCCGAGAAGTACATTCCGGAGATGCGCGCGAAGGGCGCCGACCTCGTCGTCGCGATCTCGCACGGCGGCCTCGACAACACCGCGTACTCGCCGACGATGGAGAACGGCAGCTGGTGGCTGTCGAAGGTGCCCGGCATCGACGCGATGCTGATCGGCCACTCGCACCAGGTGTTCCCGGACGCGAACAGCACCGTGGCGCAGTTCAACCTGGCGGGCGTCGACAAGGCGAAGGGCACCGTCAACGGCGTGCCGACCGTGATGGCCAACTACTGGGGCAAGCATCTCGGCGTGATCAAGCTCGGCCTCAAGTTCGACGGCAAGACGTGGAGCGTCGACAAGTCGCAGACGACCGTCGAGGCGCGGCCGATCCAGAACGCGGACAAGAGCTACGTCGCCGCCGATCCGTCGGTGTCCGCCGCGATCGCCGCCGAGCACCAGGCGACGATCGACTACGTGAAGACGCCGATCGGCTCGACCGACTACCGGATGAACTCGTACTTCGCCGACGTCGGCGATCCGGGTGCGATCCAGATCGTCAACGAGGCGCAGGCCGACTACGTGAAGACCTACGTGCAGGCGAACCTGCCGCAATACGCGTCGCTGCCGGTGCTGTCGGTCAGCGCGCCGTTCAAGAGCGGCTTCGGCGGCGGCAGCGACTACACCGACGTCGCGCCCGGCGCGCTCGCGATCAACAACGCGGCCGACCTGTACCTGTATCCGAACACCGTGTACGCGGTGAAGGTGAGCGGCAGCGACGTGAAGAACTGGCTCGAGACGGCCGCGAAACGCTTCAACACGATCGACCCGACCCAGGCGACCGTGCAGCCGCTCGTCAGCAGCTTCCCCGGCTACAACTTCGACATGTTCACGTCCGCCGATCTCGCGTACGAGATCGACGTCACGCAGCCGGTCGGCAGCCGGATCAGGAACCTGACGTACAAGGGCGCGCCGATCGACCCGAACGCGCAGTTCATCGTCGCGACCAACAACTACCGCGCGAGCGGCGGCGGCAACTTCCCGGGCCTCGACGGCAGCAAGACGATCTTCGCGTCGCCTGACGCGAACCGCGACGTGCTGATCGCGTTCATCAAGAAACGCGGCGCGATCACGCGCGCGGCCGACGGCGCGCAGCGCAGCTGGCGCTTCACGAAGCTCGCGAGCTCGGTCGCGCACGTGCGGTTCACGTCCGCGCCGAACCGGCTCGGCGACGCGGCGGCTGCCGGCCTGAGCGGCCTCACGCAGGTCGCGGCCGACGACGGCTCGGGCAAGAACCTCGCCATCTACGAGATCGACCTCACGCAATGACCACGAGACCCGCGATGCAACCGATCCGGACGATGCGGCCGGCCGAGGCCGGCTTCACCGCCGCCGCGCGGCGCGTGCTGCGCACGAAACTCCCGCCGGCCGCGTTGCTCGCGGCGGCGGCCGTGACCGTCGCGGCCGTGGTCGCCGCGACCGGCTGGCGCGCCGCCGGCCCCGCACCGAGCGCCGCGCAGCTCGACGAATGGCAGGCGATGGTCGCGCAGGCCGTCGAGCCGCACGCGCTCGCGCAGTTGCGCACCCTCGCGCGCCGCGGGTCGGGCGACGCGCAGGCGGCGCTCGGCATCGCGCTCGTCGATGCGCGCGAGCCGGGGCTGCGCGACGAGGGACGCGGCTGGCTGGAAACCGCCGCGCAGGCGGACGGCCGTGCCGACACGCCGGCCGCGCGGCGTGCGCAGCTGGCACTCGGCAAGGCTCTGCTGCTCGGCAGCGGCGACATCCCGAAGGATTACGCACGCGCCCGCGCGCTGCTCGGCGAAGCGGCCGGACAGGGCGATCCGGCCGCCGCGTATTACCTCGGGCTGATCTATCGCAGCGGCTACGGCACCGCCGCGGACGCCGTGCAGGCCGCGCACTGGTTCGAGCTCGCGTCGCGCGCGGACCTCCCGGCCGCGGACTTCATGCTCGCGAACGCGTACCGCGAAGGCAGCGGCGTGCCGCGCGACGAAGCGCGCGCGCTCGCGCTGTATCGCCGGGCGGCGGAACACGAGCTGCCGGAAGCCGTGCAGACGCTCGCGATAGCGTATCGCAACGGCGAACTGGGGCTCAAGCCCGACGCGGACGAATTCCACGCGCAGTGGATCGAAACCGCGCATGCGCTGAAGCACCCGGTCATCGCGCCGTGATGCGCGCGAGCCGCCTGGCCGGGTGCCGTCGCGGCATCCGGCGTCAGGCGGCGCCGCTGCGCGCGGGTCGTTCCAGACGCATGTACGAGTCGGACACGATCAGTCCGAAGACGACGTGATCGAGCGCGCTCACCCAGCCTCGCGCGTCGGCGAACCACGGGAACAACTGCGTCATGCCGTAGTAGTTGACGACGTACAGCAGCACGCCGAATACGGCCCCCGCCACGCTGGCCATCCCGATGCTCGAATCCAGGCTGAAACACGCAATGATCACGGCCAGGACCAGCGCAAATACGATCGACAACGCGAAGTGCACGCCCAGCGCGGCCAGCAGCGTCCCCACTTCGACCGTGGCCGACGGCGCGAGCGCGTCATCGCCGAAGTAGATGGCCGCGATCATGCGCAGCGGCGCCCACGCGTCGTGTCCGATGATTGCCGCCGCGACGACCTGGACGACGAGGAAAACCGCACCGGCCACGCACCCGCCGATCACGGCGGCTCGCCACACCGGAATGCGGCGCACGTAATGGTGCGAATGCATGTGGAGTTGCATGGCCATCTCCTTGAAAACGGTCGGCCGCCGCATCAGCGCCGGTGCGTATGCGACGTACCCGCTCGCACCGCCGACCATGCCGACTCGAGCGAGTCCATCAGCCGGCGACAGGCACACGTCGTCGGGAGCCCGGCGGCATCGGCGATCCGGCGCGTCTTGCGGTGAAGGCGCTCGAACAGGCTGGACGGGCTCGAACCCGAATGAAGCGGGTTCATCGCCACTTCCGTCGATGCGGCAACGACGAGGACGCGCCGGCGCGCGCCGATTCGTCTGCGTTACTGCCGGCAACGCCGTCGAACATGCCGCCAGAGCGGATACTTCGAACGTAGTCGTGCCGGTCGCCAATTTCAAGATGCCGGCCGGCGGCGGTACGCAACGGCGCCGGGTTCGGCAGGCGAAAGCGGCAACAGGCCCGCGGTCCAGCAGGACACCGACCGCGGGCATGCGCGCGCCCGTGCAAGCCGAGCCTGAAAAACAGGTAGCCGCGCCGGATTCGGTCGATATTGCTGCCGGTGCTTCCAAGCGCCGCTTCCGCCCCTGTCGCTACAATAGCCACCATGAACGCCCCCACCTCCTCCGACACGCCCGATTCCGGCGACGCGCACATCGCGCGCAACCGGCTCGAGGCGCACCTGGATGCCGCGCCGCGCGCGTGGCCGCTCGACATCGTTGCCGCCACCGGCTCGACCAACGCCGACGTCGCGACGCGCCTCAAGGCGCTGCCGCGCGCCGCGAACGCGCTGCCCGCGCCGCTCGTGCGCGTCGCGTTCGAGCAGACGGCCGGCCGCGGCCGGCAAGGCCGCCCGTGGTTCGCGCAGCCCGGCAACGCGCTGCTGTGCTCGGTC
Source organism: Burkholderia sp. SCN-KJ (assembly GCF_024656005.1). Classification (NCBI taxonomy): domain Bacteria; kingdom Pseudomonadati; phylum Pseudomonadota; class Betaproteobacteria; order Burkholderiales; family Burkholderiaceae; genus Burkholderia; species Burkholderia sp. SCN-KJ. Next base: position 101,164 of record NZ_JANKOG010000011.1, on the reverse strand, counting down.
GGCTGCATCGTGCCGCGCCCCGTGGACGCGCTCGGCGGCCTCAGCATCGCGATCGGCGTCGCGCTCGCGGAAGGGCTCGCCGCGCTGCCGCTCGACGCCCGCACGCGCGTCGCGCTCAAATGGCCGAACGACCTGCTGCTGACGGTCACCGACGACGGCACGCCGCGCATCGTCGGCAAGCTCGCCGGGATCCTGATCGAAACCGTCTGGACCACCGCCGACGCGACCGCCGTCGTGATCGGCTTCGGCATCAACGTGCGCGGCGCGGAAGCCGTCGCCGCGCAGGTCGACGCGCTGCGCGCGCGCGAAGCGACGCTCGCGAGCGGGCTGCCGCCGGCCGCGCTGTCGGCCGCGTGCGCATCGGCCAATCTCACCGATACGCTCGCCGCCGCGCTGAACGCGCTCACCCCCGCCCTCGCGCAGTTCGGCACCGACGGGCTCGCGCCGTTCCTGCCGCGCTGGCACGCGCTGCACGCATACGCAGGGCGCGAAGTCGTGCTGCTCGAACAGGGTGTCGAACGCGCGCGCGGCATCGCGACCGGCATCGACGCGACCGGCCAGCTGCTGCTCGACACGCCCGATGGCGTGCGGGCGATCGCGGCCGGCGACGTATCGCTGCGCGAAGCGCAATGAACGAACCGCATCTGCTGATCGACGCCGGCAACAGCCGGATCAAGTGGGCGCTCGCCGACGCGCAGCGCACGCTCGTCGACACCGGCGCGTTCGGCCATACGCGCGACGGCGGCGCCGATCCCGACTGGTCGGCCGTGCCGCGTCCGCGCGGCGCATGGATCTCGAACGTCGCGGGTGCCGACGTGGCCGCCCGGCTCGACGCGCTGCTCGACGCCCGTTGGCCCGGCCTGCCGCGCACGACGATCCGCTCGCGGCCCGCGCAATGCGGCGTGACGAACGGCTATACGATGCCCGAACAGCTCGGCAGCGATCGCTGGGCCGGTTTGATCGGCGCACATGCGGCGTTTCCGGGCGAGCATCTGCTGATCGCGACGTTCGGCACGGCGACGACGCTCGAAGCGCTGCGTGCGGACGGTCGTTTCACCGGCGGGCTGATCGCGCCGGGCTGGGCGCTGATGATGCGCGCGCTCGGCACCCACACCGCGCAATTGCCGACGCTGACCACCGACATCGCGAGCGGGCTGCTCGCGGGTGCGCAGGCCGAGCCGTTCCAGGTCGATACGCCGCGCTCGCTGTCGGCCGGCTGCCTGTACGCGCAGGCGGGGCTGATCGAACGCGCGTGGCGCGATCTCGCCGATGCGTGGCAGGCCCCCGTGCGGCTCGTGCTGGCAGGCGGTGCGGCCGACGACGTCGCGCGTGCGCTGACGCTGCCGCATACGCGGCACGACGCGCTGATCCTGTCCGGGCTTGCGCTGATCGCCGCGGAAGCGGCGGCGCAGGATTGACGTCAGACCGGCCGGCATCGCGCCGACTGAACGACTGAACAACGACGAGGAGTGTCGACGATGCTGCGCTGGCTGATCGCTGTTCTCTTTCTCGCGAACCTGCTCGCGTTCGTCGCCGTGCGCGGCGTGTTCGGGCCGCTGCCGGCGGCCGGCCCGCGCGAACCGGGCGTGCTGTCCCGGCAGGTGCGGCCCGAGGCGCTGCATGCGATGCCGCTCGCGCAGGCGGCCGATCAGCCGGTGATCGGCGGCCCGATCGGCGCGCCGGCCGTCACGGCCGAGCCGTTCGCGGCATCCGCGCCCTGACGGCGCGGCACCCGCATCAGGACTGCTGCGCGCGCACCTTCTTCAGCAGCGCGGTGGTCGAGCGGTCGTGCTCGAACGGAATCGCGAGCGCCCGCCCGCCCCAGCCGCGCACGATCGCCGATTCCGGCAGCGCGTCCATGTCGTAGTCGCCGCCCTTCACGAGAATGTCCGGACGGACGGCCTCGATCAGCGACACCGGCGTCTTCTCCTCGAACTTCACGACCCAGTCGACGCTTTCCAGCGCCGCGAGCAGCGCCATGCGGTCTTCCTCGCGGTTGATCGGCCGGTCGTCGCCCTTGCCGAGCATGCGCACCGACGCATCGCTGTTCACGCCGACGATCAGGCATGCGCCGAGCGCCTTCGCATCGGCGAGATAGGTGACGTGGCCACGGTGCAGGATGTCGAACACGCCGTTCGTGAACACGACGGGCGAAGGCAGCGAAGCGCGCAGCGCAACCAGCGCGTCACGGGTGATCAGCTTGCGTTCGAAGGTAGCGGGCATGATGGATTTCGGATGGCGTGGGCGGCGCGCGGTGCACGTCGCGACGGAACACGGCGGCGCCAGATAAAAAGCCCGCCGGATCGCCGGGCGGGCTTCATGCGGGAATACGGGGCGGCGAGCGCGGCCGGCGGCGCTTCACGCCGGCTGCGACGCCGCGCGGCCTCAGGCCGGTTGCGCGGCCGACGACGGGCCGCTTTCGGACTGCAGGCGGCCGGTGACTTCCTTGCGATAGCGGTTCAGTTCCTGCGCGGTCGCGAAGGTGCGCTCGAACAGGATCGACAGGTTGTGCAGGATCCGCTCGACGACCTTCTTTTCCCACTCGCCGTCGAAACGGATCTGCTCGTCGAGCCAGCGCTCGAGCCATTCCGGATCGGGCAGGCGCGACTGCACGGTGTCGCGCGGGAACAGCGCCTGGTTCACGTGCAGGTTGGTCGGGTGCAGCGGCTTCTCGGTGCGGCGCGCCGACGCCATCAGCACGCCGATCTTCGCGAACGCCGCGCGCGCGACGTCGCCGCAGTTGTTCAGCGCCTTCTTCATGTAGCGCAGGTAAGCGCCGCCGTGGCGCGCTTCATCGCGCGAGATCGTTTCGTAGATGTGCTTGATGACCGGCTCGGTGTGCCAGTCGGCCGCGCAGCGATACCAGTGGTTCAGGCGAATCTCGCCGCAGAAGTGCAGCATCAGCGTCTCGAGCGGCGGCGCCGGGTCGAACTCGAAGCGCACCGCGTGCAGCTCTTCCTCGGTCGGCACCATTTCCGGACGGAAGCGGCGCAGGTATTCCATCAGCACGAGCGAATGCTTCTGCTCCTCGAAGAACCACACGCTCATGAACGCGGAAAAGTCGCTGTCGTGCTGGTTGTCGCGCAGGAACATTTCCGTCGCGGGCAGCGCCGACCATTCGGTGATCGCGTTCATCTTGATCGTCTTCGCCTGCTCGTCGGTGAGCAGCGAAGCGTCGAACTTGTCCCACGGAATGTCCTTCTCCATGTCCCAGCGGACAGCTTCGAGCGACCTGTAAAGTTCCGGATAAAGCATGGTGTTCATGATGGTCCCACCCCTGTTCTGCGCAATGCGACTTCTCTAAACGTGACTGTTGCCGCGCGGGCGCGCGAACGCGCTTTTTGCAGCCAAGACTCTAATTTTACGCGTGAATCCAGCCCCCGGACGCAGATTCCGCGTTCGGCAGCCGGGCGGCCGCGCCGCCGCCTTGAAGCACGCCGCGACCCCGCTCCGCTCGAACGGAACCGACCGCGCGTGCCTGATGTGGGGGCCGGCGCAGGCCGGCTCGGTGGCGAGCCCGCCCGGCGCCACGCGGTCCCCGGACGGGTTCCCGTGCGACCGCCGGACCGGCGGGCTGCTCGATATGGTGTATACGGCGGCGGCCATGATAGCACGCGCACATGACGGTTCCGAGACGCGGAACCGGTCGCGGGCCGCCAACCGCGGTGCGGCGATCGGTCGCAGGTTCCGTCGCGAAAACGCAACCGAAATGTAAGCTGGGTCGCTTTCGGGCCTGTCGGTCAGGCCCGTATTTCGCCTGTCGCGAGACCGCCTTCGGGCGGCGTGCCGGCCGCCGGCGCACTGCCGCCGTCGGCCCGGGCGATCCAGTCCGCCAGCGTGTCGCGCTGCGCGCGCCCGTCGCGGTAGCCGAGTTCGATCAGCTCGCGCGTGAACGCCTCCTCGAACAACAGGTAGCTCGCGAACGACGCGCCCGCGGGCTGGCTGCCGCCGATCGCGCCGAGCAGCCCGCGCATCGTCGCCGGCATCTGCGTCAGGTGTTTCGCGGCGATCAGCTCGATGCGCTCGGACGGCGCGATCGCGAGCACGTCGACGTGCCGCCAGCCGCTGTCGACTTCGACCTGGTGCGGCAGGTGCTCGATCATCCGGTTGATGTGCTCGATCCGCTCGATGTCCGGGCCGATCGAGTCGAGAAACACGCTCGCGAGCACCTGCTGGCCGATCTGCGCGGGCGTCGGGTAACCGCGCACCAGCCCCGAGCCGTTCGCGGCGGGAATTTCGGGCCGCGGATCGGCCGCGCCGACGACGACGATCCGGTCCGCGCCGAAGTGGATCGCCGGCGACAGCGGCGCGACCTGCCGGATCGACCCGTCGCCGAAGTATTCGATCTGGCCGTCGAGCACGAGCGGCACGGCCGGGAACACGAACGGAATGGCCGACGACGCGAGCAGGTGCGACGCCGACAGATCGACGAGCCGCGCGGTGCGCTGCGCGCGCCGCCATGCCTGGATCGGCTCGGCGGCCTGGTAGAAGGTCAGGTGCCGGCCGCTCGAATAGCTGAGCGCCGTCACCGACAGCGCATGCAGCAGGCGGGCCTCGAGCATCTGCTCGATCCGGTGGAAGCTCAGCTCGCGCTGCAGCAGGTGCGCGAGCGGCGCGTTGTCGAGCAGCCCGCGCGGCGAGCGGCGCGCCGCCCAGCCGAAGGTCATCGTCGCGAGCCAGCGTGCGCCCGCCGCCGCGATGCCGAGCCAGTCGGTGCGATACACGTAGTCGGCGCGCAGCGGCTCCCAGAATTCGAGCAGGCGCCGCACGCCGTGCGAAAAGTCGTCAGCATGGCTTGCGATCGACGTCGCATTGATCGCGCCGGCCGATGACCCGCAGACCACCGTGAACGGCACCGTCTGCCGGTTCGGATCGGCCTCGCGCGCGATCTCGGCCAGCGCCTTCAGCACGCCGACCTGATAGGCGGCGCGTGCGCCGCCTCCCATCAGCACGAGCGCGAGCCGCATGATCGACCTGCTATCCGGTTCGCATCACGTCGAGCGCTTCGGCGGACGCGTTTCGGGCGACGAAGCGGCTGCCGCGCGCGCCGCGGCCGAATCGGCCGGCTTCGCGCGCTTCGCGGCCGGCTTGCGCGGCGCGGCGGCCGCGGCCGGCGCGGGCTGTGCCGCGCGCGCGGCCGGTGCGGCCTGCTCGGGCGGAGCGGCGTCGTCCGGTGCCGCGGGCTGCGCCCCCGGCTGCGTCATCGCGAGGCTCGCGAGCTGGTTGAACTGCGCCTGCAGCAGATTCCACCAGCCGGCCGGATCGAACGCCTGTTGCGCGGTGTCGCCAGCCAGCGGCGCGTCCGCGGCGGCGGCGTCCGGCGCTTGCTGCGCGTCGGCGCGCGGCGCGGACGCCGCTTGCGCGGCCGCAACCGCGGCCTCCTCGGCCGCCGACATCGAGCTTTGCGCGAACGCGCCGAACGCGCGCAGCGTCGCGAGCGTCGCGCGCTGCACCTCGAGTGCCTGGATCGCGGACTGCAGCATCCCGAGATTGAGCTTGAGCCATTGCTCGACCGCACGCAGATCGGTGATCCGCTTGTCGAGTTCCTCGACGCTCGTGAGCGGCGCCATCATGTCGGACATGCTCGACAGCGAAGGCGGCAGCCCCGACGCGGTGCCGGGAAACGACGCCATCCCGCCGAACGGCGTCATCCGCATCATGTCCCACATCCGGTCGAGCATGTCGGCAGGCTTGAAACCGGCAAAGCCGGCGAAAGGATTGGAGCCGGGGGCATCGGTCGTCATACGGGCGTCCTGGTTGACTGGGGGAGCGAAGCGGCCGGCACGGATCGAGCGGCCGCCTTTGGTTCGATCATAACGCGCGTCAGAACGGTGCGTCGCCGGGGAAGTCGGGCGGGCGCCGCTCGCGCAGCGAGCGGATGCCTTCCTGCACGTCGGGCCCCGAGAAGCCCATGAATTCGAGCGCGAGCGACGTATCGAACGTCGGCCCGGCGCTGCGCAGCCAGTTGTTCAGCGCGTACTTGGTCCAGCGGATCGCCGACTGCGATCCGTGCGCGAGCCGCTCCGCAACGTCGTACGCCTTCGGCAGCAGGTCGGCCGGCTCGACCGCGAGCGACACGAGGCCGATCCGCTCGGCCTCCTCGCCGCTCACCGGTTCGCACAGAAGCAGGTAGTACTTCGCCTTCGCCATCCCGCACAACAGCGGCCACACGATCGCCGCGTGATCGCCGGCCGCGACGCCGAGCCGCGTATGGCCGTCGATGATGCGCGCGTCCTTCGCGGCGATCGAGATGTCGGCGAGCAGCCCGGCGACGAGCCCCGCGCCGACGGCCGGGCCGTGCATCGCGGACACGATCGGCTTGCTGCAGTTGATCACGTTGTAGACGAGGTCGCGCGCCTCGCGCCACACGCGTGCGCGTACGTCGAAGTCGTTCGCCATCGCCTCGACGAGCGCGAGATCGCCGCCCGCCGAAAAGCCCTTGCCCTCGCCGCGGATCACCGCGACGCGCGTGTCGGGATCGCGGTCGACGTCGCGCCAGATGTCGGCGAGCTCGCGATGCATGCGCTCGTTCGCGGTCGCGAGGCCGCTGCGGTTCGCGCCCTCGCCGCTCATCACGATGTCGAGCACGCCGTGATCGCGGCGTGTCACCTTCAGTGCTTCGTAACCGCCGTATGCGGCGAGATCGGCCATGCGCAGCTCCCGGGTTCTCGAGACGCCTGAAGCGCCTGAATCGAGTGTAGCCAAGCCCGCGCGGGCAAACATCAGGCGAAACCCGGCGCGCGGGCCGGGGGCCGGGTTTCGCGTCGGCTGGCGCGTCTGCGTCAGGCCGCGCCGTCGGGCGGGGCGACCGCCTGCTCGATCGCGCCGAAGATCGACTTGCCGGCCGCGTCGAACATCTCGATGCGCACGGTGTCGCCGTAGCGCATGAATTCGGTCTGCGGCGCGCCGTGCTCGATCGTCTCGAGGCAGCGCTTCTCGGCGATGCAGCAGTAGCCGCGCTTCGCGTCCTTGTTCGACACCGTGCCCGAGCCGACGATCGAGCCGGCACGCAGGTTGCGCGTCTTCGCCGCGTGCGCGATCAACTGGCCGAAGTGGAACACCATGTCGGTGCCCGCGTCGGGCTGGCCGACCTTCCTGCCGTTCCAGTGGACGATCATCGGCCGGTGCACGCGGCCTTCGCGCCATTCGTCGCCGAGCTCGTCGAGCGTCACCGCGACCGGTGCGAACGCGGTGGCCGGCTTGCTCTGGAAGAAGCCGAAGCCCTTCGCGAGTTCGGCCGGAATCAGGTTGCGCAGCGACACGTCGTTCACCAGCGTGACGAGCCGCACGGCCTTCAGCGCGTCGTCCGGCGACGCGCTCATCGGCACGTCGCCGGTGATCACCGCGACTTCGGCCTCGAAGTCGATGCCCCATTCCTCGGACGGACACACGATGTCGTCGCGCGCGCCGAGGAAATCGTCGCTGCCGCCCTGGTACATCAGCGGATCGGTCCAGAACTCCGGCGGCATCTCGGCGCCGCGCGCGCGACGCACGAGCTCGACGTGGTTCACGTACGCGGAGCCGTCGGCCCACTGGAACGCGCGCGGCAGCGGCGCCATGCAGTTCGCCGGATCGAACGCGAACGCGTTGCGTGCGCGGCCGTGGTTCAGCGCGTCGTACAGGTCGCGCAGTTGCGGCGCGTAGAACGCCCAGTCGTCGAGGACGCGCTGCAGCGTCGGTGCGATCGCATCGGCGATCGCCGCGGTGTGCAGGTCGCGCGACACGACGATCAGCTGGCCGTCGCGCGTGCCGTCCTTCAGCGATGCAAGTTTCATGGGGTATCTGCCGTTTTAGTGACGATGGAGGGAATCTATTTTACGATGGTGAATCCGTGCGGCGCGCCACGATCGTGCACGCCGTTTTCATCCCGACCCTTGCCGCCTTGTCGCGCCCCCGTTGCCCATGCCTGCCAGCCCGCTTCCCGACGACGATCCCGCCGATTCCGACACCGACGACACCGGCGCCGGCGAACACGGTGAAGGCGGCGAGAAGCTCCGCTCCGGCATCCAGTCGATCGAGGTCGGCTTCCGCCTGCTCGACGTGCTGACGAGCGAGCCGCGCGCGATGATGCTGCGCGACCTCGCGCAGCGCGCGGGCATGAGCCCGGCGAAGGCACACCGCTACCTGGTCAGCTTCTCGCGGCTCGGCGTCGTGTCGCAGGATCCCGTGTCGGGCCGCTACGAGCTCGGCGGCTTCGCGCTGCAGATGGGGCTCGCGCGGCTCGCGCGCGTCGACGGCGTGAAACTCGCGCGGATCGCGCTGACCGAGTTGCGCGACCGCGTCGACCAGACGGTCGGCATCGCGGTGTGGGGCAACCAGGGACCGACGATCGTGCACTGGATGGAATCGAGCCATCCCGCGAAGGCGTCGCTGAAGCTCGGCGACGTGATGCCGCTGCTCGGCTCCGCGACGGGCCTGCTGTTCGCCGCGTACCTGCCGCGCAGCAAGACCGCGGCGATGCTCGAACGCGAACTCGCCGACACGCGCCGCTCGCCGCATCACGGCGGCCCGCGCACGCTCGACGAGGTCGAGGCGGTGCTCGCCGACGTGCGTGCGCATCAGGCCGCGCGCGTCGAAGGGATGCTGCTGCCGACGATCCATGCGTTCTGCATGCCGGTGTTCGATGCGGTCGGCGAACTCGCGCTCGCGATCGTCGCGCTCGGCCAGGAAGGCATGTTCGACATCGCGTGGGGCGGCGAAATGGACACCGCGCTGCGTGCCTGCGCGCAGAAACTGTCCTACCAACTCGGCTATAGTCCGGACGCGCGCGACGCCTGACACGCCTGACACGCCGGGCGCGCGACACCCGTGCGACACCCGTGCGACACCCGCGCGATGTACCGCGAACGCGCGGCGCATCCGGCGGTCCGACGGCTGTGACGCGCGCTGCGCGCCGCGACCGCCCCAACCCTGTACCGTTTCGCCGATGCCGCCTGCCGACACCCGTCCTCGTCACGCCCCGCTCCGCCGCTGGCTGCGCGTGGGCATCGCGCTCGTGGTCGTGCTGGTGCTGCACGCGCTCGCGGCCTTGTGGCTGACGCGCAGCCGCGACGCGTTCACGCCGCCCGCGCCCGCCGCGATACCGGTGCAGATCGAATTGCTGAAGCCGCAGCCGATCGAGCGCCAGCCTGCGCCGAAGCCGGCCGAACATCCGGCCGCACATCCGGCCGAGCCGGCGCCGGCGAAACCGCCCCCCGCCACGCCGAAGCCTGCACCGAAGCCCGCGCCGTCGCCCGAGCCGGTCCTCACGTCGACGCAGACGGCCGAGCACGGCGAGCCGCCGCCGGCCGCCGCCTCCGCCGCGAGCGGCACGACAGGCGCATCCGGCGCGCACGCGGCATCGTCCGGCGATGCCGCCAGTGGCGCCAGTGCCGCGACGCCGGGCCCCGCGACGAGCGGCGTGAAGTTCGCGGCGCCGCCGCCCGGCGACCTGCAGTACGACACGTTCTACAACGGGATGCAGAACATGATCGGCACGATCCACTGGCGCACCGACGGGCGCACCTACGATCTGTCGGTGTCGATGCCCGTGCCGTTCGTCGGCCCGTTCTCCTACCGCAGCGAAGGCCGCATCGACGCATTCGGCGTCGCGCCCGACCGCTATGTCGAGAAGCGCGGCAAGCGGCCCGAGGACATCGCGATCTTCAACCGCGAGATCCGCCAGGTGGTCTTCACGCGCACGCCGAACAACGCACAGCTGCCCGATGGCGTGCAGGATCGCTTCAGCATGCTGATGCAGCTGTCGGGGCTCGTGCGCGGCAATCCGGCCGCGTACAAGCCGGGCGTCACGCAACAGTTCTTCGTGATCGACAACAACAGCGGCGAGACCTGGCCGATCACGGTGATCGGCGACGAGGACGTGCAGACGCAGGCCGGCATCATCCGGGCACGCCATTTCATGCGGCTGCCGCGCCGCGACGGCGACACGCGCCGCATCGACATGTGGCTCGCGCCGTCGCTCGACTGGTTGCCCGCGAGGCTCGTACAATCGGAACCGAACGGTTCGCAGATCGAGCTGCTGTGGCACGGCCGGCTCGCCCCGCCGGATGCACCGACCGCCGGCGCGACGCAAGGCGCAACGAAGGAAGGCGCAACCAACGCGCCTGCCAGCGCACCGGCCGCGGAGCCGGCACAACTCACGCCGCCGCCCGCCGTGCAACCGCTCGCGCCAGCGGCGCCGCCGCCGGCCTCGGCGCCGTCCGCGCCGTGACGATCGACCAATCGGCAATTTCGACCGATTAAAGGACTCGCCGAAATGGCCGATGACACTCTTTAACAACTATTTCAGTCCACCGGATCACAATAAGAAACGTTTGATAGACATTGGTTTCTAACCGATACACCCCACGCAAACGGGAGAACGGGGTGTGCAGCGCAAGCCCCTTGAAACCGGCACAGCCCGCCCCACCTACGGGACAACAAGGCCAGATGCCACTGCGAAGAGGAGTGCCGCCATGCAAATGATCTACAACAGCCCCAACTACTGCGTCGTCGAATTTGCGCCGCAGGCCGGCCACCATCTGATGAATGCCGGCGGATACGAAATCGTCGACAAGAACGCCCAGCGCGAGATCTTCATCGACGGCGAGCTCGCCGAGCGATTCCGCGCACACGTGAAGCAGCTGATCGAGGATGAACCGTCGCTCGACGAAGTGGACGAATTCCTCGGACAGTTTGACAGCCTGATGATGATGCCCGTCGTCCTGCACTGACGACCCGCGGCCCGGCGCATCGCCGGGCCATTCGCCGCACTGAAGCGGCGCCGCGAGCACTCCGATTCACGCCCCCGTCCGGTTCGCCGGGCGGGGGTTTTCGTTTGGTGCCGCCGGTGCGCGGCCCGCACACGAGTACGCGCGTTCATTGCGCGCAGACCGCACGCAAGCAGGCATCGGGCCCGCACCGTTGCCTGCACCACGACCGTGCGCGCCACCCGCATGCCGCGCCGGCCGGCTGCGCGCCGCGCGAGGCCGGGCGGCGCCCCGGCGCACCAGCTACAATGACGGTTTTCCCGTCTTCGCCGGTCTCTCGCCCATGTCTGCGACTCCTCTCGCCGCTTCCGCCCCGCTCGACGCGCCCTACACGCGTGGCGCCGCACTGCCCGCGCTGCTGAAATCGCGCATCCTGATCCTCGACGGCGCGATGGGCACGATGATCCAGCGCTACAAGCTCGACGAAGCCGCGTATCGCGGCGAGCGCTTCAAGGATTTCCCGCGCGACATCAAAGGCAACAACGAGCTGCTGTCGCTCACGCAGCCGCAGATCATCAGCGAGATCCACGACCAGTACTTCGCCGCCGGCGCGGACATCGTCGAAACCAACACCTTCGGCGCGACGACGGTCGCGCAGGCCGACTACGGGATGGAAAACCTCGTCGTCGAGATGAACGTCGAATCGGCGCGGCTCGCGCGCGAATCGGCGGCCCGCTACGCGACGCCCGACAAACCGCGCTTCGTCGCGGGCGCGATCGGGCCGACGCCGAAGACGGCGAGCATCTCGCCGGACGTCAACGACCCGGGCGCGCGCAACGTCACGTTCGACGAGCTGCGCGACGCGTATTACCAGCAGGCGAAGGCGCTGCTCGACGGCGGCGTCGACCTGTTCCTCGTCGAGACGATCTTCGACACGCTGAACGCGAAGGCCGCCCTCTTCGCGCTCGACGAACTGTTCGAGGACACCGGCGAGCGCCTGCCGATCATGATCTCGGGCACCGTCACCGACGCATCGGGCCGCATCCTGTCGGGCCAGACGGTCGAGGCGTTCTGGAATTCGCTGCGCCACGCGAAGCCGCTCACGTTCGGCCTGAACTGCGCGCTCGGCGCGGCGCTGATGCGCCCGTACATCGCCGAGCTCGCGAAGCTATGCGACACCTACGTGTCGTGCTACCCGAACGCGGGCCTGCCGAACCCGATGAGCGACACCGGCTTCGACGAGACGCCGGACGTCACGTCGGGCCTCCTGAAGGAATTCGCGCAGGCCGGGCTCGTGAACCTCGCCGGCGGCTGCTGCGGCACGACGCCCGAGCACATCGCCGAGATCGCGAAGGCGCTCGCCGACGTGAAACCGCGCCGCTGGCCGAGCCAGTACAGCGACGCCGCCTGACCGACCGCATCAACGCCCTACATCACACGAATTCGCACCGCCATGACCGATCACATGATGCGCCTTGCCGGCCTCGAGCCGTTCAACGTCACGTCCGGAACGCTCTTCATCAACGTCGGTGAACGCACCAACGTCACCGGCTCGAAGGCATTCGCGCGGATGATCCTCAACGGCCAGTTCGACGAGGCGCTCGCGGTCGCGCGCCAGCAGGTCGAGAACGGCGCGCAGGTGATCGACATCAACATGGACGAGGCGATGCTCGATTCGAAGGCGGCGATGGTGCGCTTCCTGAACCTGATCGCGTCCGAGCCGGACATCGCGCGCGTGCCGATCATGATCGACTCGTCGAAGTGGGAAGTCATCGAGGCCGGCCTCAAGTGCGTGCAGGGCAAGGCGATCGTGAACTCGATCTCGCTGAAGGAAGGCGAGGACGCGTTCCGCCGCCACGCAAACCTGATCCGCCGCTACGGCGCGGCCGCGGTCGTGATGGCGTTCGACGAAACCGGCCAGGCCGACACGTACGAGCGCAAGACCGAGATCTGCAAGCGCTCGTACGATTTCCTCGTGAACGAAGTCGGCTTCCCGCCGGAAGACATCATCTTCGATCCGAACATCTTCGCGGTCGCGACCGGCATCGAGGAGCACAACAACTACGCGGTCGACTTCATCGAGGCGACCCGCTGGATCAAGCAGAACCTGCCGTACGCGAAGGTGAGCGGCGGCGTGTCGAACGTGTCGTTCTCGTTCCGCGGCAACGACCCGGTGCGCGAGGCGATCCACACCGTGTTCCTGTACCACGCGATCCAGGCGGGCATGGACATGGGTATCGTGAACGCGGGCCAGCTCGGCGTGTACGCCGATCTCGACCCGGAGCTGCGCGAGCGCGTCGAGGACGTGATCCTGAACCGCCGCGACGATTCGACCGATCGCCTGCTCGAGATCGCCGACAAGTTCAAGGCGGGCGGCGCGAAGAAGGAAGAGAACCTCGAGTGGCGCAACCAGCCGGTCGAGAAGCGGCTTTCGCATGCACTCGTGCACGGCATCACGAACTTCATCGTCGAGGATACCGAGGAAGTCCGCGCGAAGATCGCCGCGGCCGGCGGCCGCCCGATCAACGTGATCGAAGGCCCGCTGATGGACGGGATGAACATCGTCGGCGACCTGTTCGGCCAGGGCAAGATGTTCCTGCCGCAGGTCGTGAAGTCGGCGCGCGTGATGAAGCAGGCCGTCGCGCACCTGATCCCGTTCATCGAGGAAGAAAAGCGGCTGCTCGCGGAAGCGGGCGGCGACGTGCGCGCGAAAGGCAAGATCGTCATCGCGACCGTGAAGGGCGACGTGCACGACATCGGCAAGAACATCGTGTCGGTCGTGCTCCAGTGCAACAACTTCGAAGTGGTCAACATGGGCGTGATGGTCCCGTGCAACGAGATCCTCGCGAAGGCGAAGGTCGAGGGCGCGGACATCATCGGGCTGTCGGGCCTCATCACGCCGAGCCTCGAGGAAATGGCGTACGTCGCGTCCGAAATGCAGCGCGACGACTACTTCCGCGTGAAGAAGATCCCGCTGCTGATCGGCGGCGCGACGACCTCGCGCGTGCACACGGCCGTGAAGATCGCGCCGCACTACGAAGGCCCGGTCGTCTACGTGCCGGACGCGTCGCGCTCGGTGTCGGTCGCGTCGAACCTGCTGTCGGACGAAGGCGCGGCGAAGTACCTCGACGAGCTGAAGTCCGATTACGACCGGATCCGCGACCAGCACGCGAACCGCAAGGCGCAGCCGATGGTCACGCTCCCCGAGGCGCGTGCGAACAAGACGAAGATCGACTGGGCGGCCTACCAGCCCGTGAAGCCGAAGTTCATCGGCCGCCGCGTGTTCAGGAATTACGACCTGAACGAACTCGCGAACTACATCGACTGGGGCCCGTTCTTCCAGACCTGGGATCTCGCGGGCCCGTACCCGGCGATCCTGAACGACGAGATCGTCGGCGAATCGGCGCGGCGCGTGTTCTCCGACGCGAAGTCGATGCTCGCGCGCCTGATCCAGGGCCGCTGGCTGACCGCGAACGGCGTGATCTCGCTGCTGCCGGCGAACACGGTCAACGACGACGACATCGAGATCTACACCGACGAGTCGCGCTCCGAAGTGCTGATGACGTGGCGCAACCTGCGCCAGCAGAGCGTGCGCCCGGTGGTCGACGGCGTGATGCGCCCGAACCGCTCGCTCGCCGACTTCATCGCGCCGAAGGAATCGGGCGTCGCCGACTACATCGGCATGTTCGCGGTGACGGCCGGCCTCGGCGTCGACGTGAAGGAAAAGCAGTTCGAAGCCGACCACGACGACTACAGCGCGATCATGCTGAAGGCGCTCGCCGACCGCTTCGCGGAAGCGTTCGCCGAAGCGATGCACGCGCGCGTGCGCCGCGAGCTGTGGGGCTACGCGAGCGGCGAGACGCTCGACAACGACGCGCTGATCGCCGAAAAGTACGCGGGCATCCGCCCGGCGCCCGGCTACCCGGCCTGCCCCGACCACCTCGTGAAACGCGACATGTTCGCCGCGCTGCACGCGGACGAAATCGGGATGAGCGTGACCGATTCGCTGGCGATGCTGCCGGCGGCGAGCGTCTCGGGCTTCTACCTCGCGCATCCGGACAGCCGCTACTTCTCGGTCGGCAAAATCGGGCAGGATCAGCTCGACGACTACGCGCAGCGGATGCAGCTGTCGCTCGACGACGCGCGCCGCGCGCTCGCGCCGCAGCTTTAACCGCGTCGACCGCGGCGCCATCCGCGGCTTCCATCGCAACGCGCCCCGATCAAGGGGCGCGTCGCACAACGACACGATTCATCAGGATACCTAATCTCGATAACCGGAAGCGAAGTCGCGACAACGCCAAGCCTCGGGGGCTCGCGCGCGTGGGCGGCACGGCACCCTTCTCCCAAAATCGTTCCCGCATGCCGACCTTCGAAATCCGGATCACCGAAACGCCAGCTGACAGCGCGAGCTCGTTCCCGCCGACGATCTACCGCGGCGAGCGCTGGGATCTGAGCCATTTGCGCCCGCTGACGTTCATCTGCGATCTGGAAACCGGATTCGACGTGACGGTCCTGGTGCTGTTCTCGTACCACTGCTTTACGCGCAGCTTCAAATGGGACCAGCGTGATCGCGACGTGATCCCGGACGACGAAATCTATGACGATGGCCGCGAGACGCGCGTGCTGTGCGCCGACCGGTATCACGCGTCGCGACGACTGTTGCGCGACGTGATCGTCGGGCTGCCGGCACGCCGGATCGTCGTCGCGGACGAACGGCAACCCAATTTCGTCACGGTGGAAACGGTGTTGTCGGACGGTACGCAGCGCGTGTACGCGGTGTTTTTCGAGGTGTCGAAGGATCGGACGAGAAAGCGCAGGCTTGTCCTGCGGGTCCAATCCGCCTATCTGCGCTGGAGGGCGACCTGACGAAACGCCAGCGGGACGCCCGGAAGGTGGCGTTGCGCACCTTGCTGCGCGCGAGCCTGGAAGGCCGGAAGATTCGTGCGTAGAAAAACCAACGGCCGCCTTTCGGCAGCCGTCGCATGCGGGATTCTCTTTTCGTCCATCGACGAAATACCCACTCCAGGTGGGACCCGGTTGCCCGGGCGGCACTATGTTTTCGCACCCGCTTTCACATAGTCTTGCGTTGAATTATAAGGAATTTCCCTTGCCGGTCAAGGCGAGCGGCCAGCCGCCCGGCCCGGATTTCATCAGACAAAAGAGAGGCCTGCATCGATCAGGCTCGTTGTTGCCTTGCCGATCTCGCGATCCGCATCGGCCAGACTACACAGCTCAGAAGCCCCAGTGCACGTCGGCCTGACCGGCCTTCGCTTCGCGCAGCATCGTCAGGAACGGTGCGACGCGCTGCGCCAGGCTCGGCGGCACTTCGTGGTGCGCGTGGTCGTCTTCGTCCTCGTGGAAATGGCCGGCGTGCTCGGCACGCTCCTGCTTCGCCTGCGCGACCGCGCCTTCCAGCTTCGCGATCGCGTGGTCCAGTTCGTCGTGCGTAATGACACCGCGTTCGCCCAATTGCTTGCCGACGAGGCCCAGCACGTATACGGCGAAATCCTTCAGCACGTCGAGATCCTGTGCCGCCTTGCTCTTGAACGTAATCATGACTATTCCCTTTTCATCTTGTTGTGCCTGCGCGGCGCGGTTGGGGGACGCCGGCAGGCCGGCGTCCGGCCTCGCGGACGCGGGGCGCCTGAGCGGCATATTAGCACCTGTTAAAATTCTGCGATCCCTGAAACGCGCGCTTAAAAAGCGCGCCGGCCGGCCCGCGTTTCCGGCCGCCACCAACGAAGCCTTCTACCAGCATGCTGCCAGCTCACAAACAGACCCTCGAAGCCCTGCTCGCGGATAGCGTCACGCAGGTCGCACACGCGCTGAAAGGCGCCGACGCAGCGTTCGTCGCCCCGGCCATCACGCTCGAGCGCCCGAAGGTCGCCGCGCACGGCGACGTCGCGTGCAACGTCGCGATGCAGCTCGCCAAGCCGCTCGGCACGAACCCGCGCCAGCTCGCCGAGCAGATCGTCGCCGCGCTCACGGCCCAGCCGGCCGCGCAAGGGCTCGTCGACGCGGCCGAAATCGCCGGCCCCGGCTTCATCAACCTGCGCCTGACGGCCGCCGCGAAGCAGGCGGTGATCGCCGCCGTGTTCGACCAGGGCCGCGCGTTCGGCACGTCCGATCGCGAAAAGGGCAAGCAGGTGCTGCTCGAATTCGTGTCGGCCAACCCGACCGGTCCGCTGCACGTCGGCCACGGCCGCCAGGCGGCGCTCGGCGACGTGCTCGCGAACGTGATCGCGAGCCAGGGCTACGCGGTGCACCGCGAGTTCTACTACAACGACGCCGGCGTGCAGATCGGCAACCTCGCGATCTCGACGCAGGCGCGCGCGCGCGGCCTGAAGCCGGGCGACGCGGGCTGGCCGGAAGCCGCGTACAACGGCGAATACATCGCCGACATCGCACGCGACTACCTGAACCGCGAGACGGTTGCCGCGAAGGACGGCGAGCCGGTCACCGGCGCGGGCGACATCGACGATCTCGACGCGATCCGCAAGTTCGCGGTCGCGTACCTGCGTCACGAGCAGGACATGGACCTGCAGGCGTTCGGCGTGAAATTCGACCAGTACTACCTCGAGTCGTCGCTGTACAGCGAAGGCCGGGTCGAGAAGACGGTCGACGCGCTGATCAAGGCCGGCATGACCTACGAGCAGGACGGCGCGCTGTGGCTGCGCACGACCGACGAGGGCGACGACAAGGATCGCGTGATGCGCAAGACGGACGGAACGTATACGTACTTCGTGCCGGACGTCGCGTACCACGTGACGAAATGGGAGCGCGGCTTCTCGAAGGTGATCAACATCCAGGGTTCGGACCACCACGGCACGATCGCGCGCGTGCGCGCGGGCCTGCAGGGCCTGCACATCGGCATCCCGAAGGGCTATCCCGACTACGTGCTGCACAAGATGGTCACCGTGATGCGCGACGGCCAGGAAGTGAAGCTGTCGAAGCGCGCGGGCAGCTACGTGACGGTGCGCGACCTGATCGAATGGTCGGGCGGCGCGACGCCGGGCCAGGAAGCGGCACCCGACCTGATCGACGAGGCGACCATCACGCGCGGCCGCGACGCGGTCCGCTTCTTCCTGATCTCCCGCAAGGCCGACACCGAATTCGTGTTCGACATCGACCTCGCGCTGAAACAGAACGACGAGAACCCGGTCTATTACGTCCAGTACGCGCATGCGCGGATCTGCTCGGTGCTCACCGAACTGAAGTCCCGCTACAACGTCGACGCGGCGCAGCTGCCGGGTGCCGACCTGTCGCAGCTCACGAGCCCGCAGGCCGTGTCGCTGATGCAGAAGCTCGCCGAGTATCCGGACATGCTCACGCACGCGGCGAACGAACTGGCGCCGCACGCGGTCGCGTTCTACCTGCGCGATCTCGCTGGTGAATTCCACTCGTTCTACAATGCGGAGCGCGTGCTGGTCGACGACGAAGCGCCGCGCAACGCGCGCGCCGCGCTGCTCGCCGCGACCCGGCAGGTGCTCGAGAACGGCCTGGCGGTGCTCGGCGTGTCCGCGCCCGCCAAGATGTAAGCGGCCCGGACCGGGCAGCGAATGGCTGCGGCAGGCGCGCCTGCGACGGGAGCACCCGCCGCCGGATGCCCGTCGCAGCCTTTTCACGATTCTTTTTGCAGGTGACTCAAGCAATGGCACAACCACGCCGAACTTCGAAGCAATCGAAACAAGCCGGAGGGACATTTCTTGGAATCGTGCTGGGCCTGATCGTCGGCCTCGCGATCGCGGTGGTGGTGGCGCTCTACATCACGCGGTCGCCGTCGCCGTTCGTGTCGAAGGTCGCGCCGCCGCCGGCCGACAACGCCGCGAGCCAGCCGCAGCAGTTCGACCCGAACCGCGCGCTGCAGGGCAAGACGCCCGGCCAGCCGGTGCCGCAGGCCGCGCAATCCGCGCCGCCCAACACCGCGCCGGGCCAGGCCGCGAACCAGACCCAGGGCGGCCTGCTGCCCGAACCGCAGATCGTCGAAGTGCCGCCGTCGGGCAACACGAACGGCTCCGGCAACGCCAGCGGCTCGAGCAACACCACCGCATCGAACAACGCGTCGTCGGGCAACGGCGTCGCCGTCGCGCCGAAGCCGGCCGACAACCCGCCGCCGCCGAAGAAGACGCAACAGGCGCAGCAACAGCAGCAGCAAGGCGGCGAGGACGACCTCGCGCGCTTCGCCGCGCAGAAGCAGGCGCAGCAGGCTGCCGCGCAGAAACAGCAGCAACAGCAACTGGCCGCGAACACGCCGAAGCCGGCGCCGTCCGCGACGTCCGCCGCGGCAGCGAAGCCGCCGACCGCAAGCGACGCGAACACCGGCTATTTCCTGCAGGTCGGCGCGTACAAGACGGAAGGCGACGCCGAGCAGCAGCGCGCGCGCCTGGGCTTCCAGGGCTTCGAGTCGAAGGTGTCGAAGCGCGATGTCAGCGGCGTGACCTATTTCCGCGTGCGCGTCGGCCCGTTCTCGAAATTCGAGGATATGAACTCGGCCCGCCAGCGCCTGTCCGATGCAGGTGTCGACACGGCCGTGATCCGATTCACGAAGCAGTAAGCAACCGGCCGCGCCCACGCAGAACCCGTTACGTTTCGTAACCCGAGCAACTGATTCGACGTCCACAACATGAAAAAACTGCTTAGCACGCTCCTTCTGTCCCTCGGCCTGGCCGCAGCCGGCTTCGCCCAGGCTTCGCCCGCGGCACCGGTGTCCGGCAAGGACTTCGAGGTGATGAAGTCGCCGCAGCCGGTGTCCGCGCCGGCCGGCAAGGTGGAAGTGATCGAGTTCTTCTGGTACGGCTGCCCGCACTGCTACGAATTCGAGCCGACCGTCGAGGCCTGGGTGAAGAAGCAGGGCAACAACATCGACTTCAAGCGCGTGCCGGTCGCCTTCCGCGACGATTTCCTCCCGCACTCGAAGCTGTTCTACGCGGTGTCGGCGCTCGGCATTTCGGAGAAGGTCACGCCGGCGATCTTCAACGCGATCCACAAGCAGAAGAACTACCTGCTGACGCCGCAGGCGCAGGCCGACTTCCTGGCGACGCAGGGCGTCGACAAGAAGCAGTTCATGGACGCGTACAACTCGTTCAGCGTGCAGGGCCAGGTGAAGCAGTCGGCCGAGTTGCTGAAGAACTACGCGATCGACGGCGTGCCGACGATCGTGGTCCAGGGCAAGTACAAGACGGGCCCGGCTTACACGAACAGCATCCCGGGTACCGCGCAGGTGCTCGACTACCTCGTGAAGCAGGTTCAGGACAAGAAGCTCTGATCCCCGCCCGCGCGCCGGCATGACTACTCCGCTGAAGGTCTTCATCACCGGCGCGTCGAGCGGCCTCGGCCTCGCGATGGCCGAGGAATACGCCCGCCAGGGCGCCACGCTCGCCCTCGTCGCGCGCCGCACCGATGCCCTCGATGCGTTCGCGCGACGCTTTCCCAAGCTGTCCGTCTCCGTCTATTCCGCCGACGTGCGCGACGCCGACGCGCTCGCGACGGCCGCCGCGTCGTTCATCGCCGCGCACGGCTGCCCCGACGTCGTGATCGCGAACGCGGGCATCAGCCAGGGCGCCGTCACGGGCCAGGGCGATCTCGCCACGTTCCGCAACGTGATGGACATCAACTACTACGGGATGGTCGCGACCTTCGAGCCGTTCGTCGGCCCGATGACGGCCGCGCGCCACGGCACGCTGGTCGGCGTCGCGAGCGTCGCCGGCGTGCGCGGCCTGCCCGGTTCCGGCGCGTACAGCGCGTCCAAATCGGCCGCGATCAAGTATCTCGAGGCGCTGCGCGTCGAACTGCGCCCGGCCGGTGTCGGCGTCGTGACGATCGCGCCCGGCTACATCCGCACGCCGATGACCGCGCACAACCCGTACCGGATGCCGTTCCTGATGGACGCCGACCGCTTCGCGGCCCGCGCCGCGCGCGCGATCGCGCGGCAGCACGCGTTCCGCGTGATTCCGTGGCAGATGGGCGTCGTCGCGAAGGTGCTGCACGTGCTGCCGCGCTGGCTGTACGACCGCCTGTTCGAGAAGGCACCGCGCAAGCCGAAGGCCGGCGCGCATTGAGTGCGGCGCCAACGTCGCACGCACCGCTCCTCCTTGCACACGACTCGCCGCAGCCGGCGCGGCGATCCTGGTGATTCGGTGATTCGGTGATTCGGTGATCCAGCCGATTCGCGTCGATCGGCACCGATCCTCGCCGATCCGCTTTGGCCTGCGCTCTCCCCGCCCCCAATCTCGGCCGCCGGTCGTTCGCCGTCGCCCCTGTCTCATCTCCCCGCCGCTGCGCCGCCCCAGCACGCATTCCGTCGCGAACGCAGCCGTTTCTCGCTCAATTCGCTGCGTTCAGGCGCCTTTTTTCACGCACCGCGCGCTTTGACGGTATGCTATCCGCCAGCCGCGCCGGCCCCGCCTGTTACCGGGCCACGCCCGCATTCCGATACCCAGCAAAAATCACAAGCAACGTGGGAGAACCTATGCACGTCAAGCTGTTCGCCGCGGCCGCCGTCGCCGCCGCCCTCGCCGCCCCCGGCCTCGCCGCCGCCAAGCCGCTCACCGTCTGCACGGAATCGAGCCCGGACGGCTTCGACGTCGTGCAGTACAACTCGCTCGTCACGACCAACGCATCGGCCGACGTGATCTTCAATACGCTCGTGTCGTACGACGAAGCCGCGAAGAAGGTCGTGCCCGCGCTCGCCGACAAATGGGAAGCGAGCGCCGACGGCCTCACGTACACGTTCCACCTGCGTCCGAACGTCGCGTTCCAGACCACCGACTACTTCAAGCCGGGCCGCCCGCTGAACGCGGACGACGTCGTGTTCACGTTCTCGCGGATGCTCGACGATGCGAACCCGTGGCACAAGGTGGCCGGCGCGAGCGGCTTCCCGCACGCGCAGTCGATGGGCCTCGTGAAACTCGTGAAGTCGGTCACGAAGGTCGACGACAACACGGTGAAGTTCGTGCTGAACGAGCCGAACGCGACGTTCGTGCCGATCCTGACGATGGGTTTCGCGTCGATCTACTCGGCCGAATACGCGGACCAGCTGCTGAAGGCCGGCAAGCAGGCCGACCTGAACGCGAAGCCGATCGGCACCGGCCCGTTCGTGCTGAAGAGCTACACGAAGGACGCGCTGATCCGCTACGACGTGAACCCGGCCTACTGGGGCGCGAAGCCGAAGGTCGACCGGCTGATCTACGCGATCACGCCCGACCCGTCGGTGCGCATGCAGAAGGTGAAGGCCGGCGAATGCCAGATCGCGCTGTCGCCGAAACCGCAGGACGTGCTCGCCGCGAAGGGCGAAGGCGCGCTGAAGGTCGTGCAGACGCCCGCGTTCATGACCGCGTTCGTCGCACTGAACACGCAGAAGAAGCCGCTCGACAACGACAAGGTGCGCGAGGCGCTGAACCTCGCGTTCGATCGCGCGACCTACCTGAAGGTGGTGTTCGACAACACGGCGACGGCCGCGAACAACCCGTATCCGCCGAACACGTGGAGCTACGCGAAGGACGTCGCGCCGTATGCGTACGATCCCGCGAAGGCGAAGCAGCTGCTCGCGTCGGCCGGTTTCCCGAACGGCTTCTCGACGACGATCTGGACGCGCCCGACCGGCAGCGTGCTGAACCCGAACCCGAAGGCCGGCGCGGAACTGCTGCAGGCCGACCTCGCGAAGATCGGCGTGAAGGCAGAGGTGAAGGTGATCGAGTGGGGCGAGCTGATCAAGCAGGCGAAGCTCGGCCAGCATGACATGCTGTTCATGGGCTGGGCCGGCGACAACGGCGATCCGGACAACTACCTGTCGCCGCTGTTCAGCTGCAACGCGGTGAAGTCGGGCATCAACTTCGCGCGCTTCTGCGACGCGCAGCTCGACAAGCTGATCGCCGACGGCAAGTCGACCGCCGACCAGGGCAAGCGCGCGAAGCTGTACGAATCCGCGCAGAAGATCATCCACGACGAGGCGCTGTGGATTCCGCTCGGCTACCCGACCGCGGCCGCGCTCACGCGCGCGAACGTGAGCGGCTATCACGTCAGCCCGTTCGGCCGGCAGAACTTCGCGGCAGTCGCCGTGCAGTAACCGCGCGTGGCGCGCAAGCGACGGCGCCCCGGCCCGCCGCTTGCGGCGCGCGCGCCGCGCTTGCTACACTGCGCGCTCATTCCTCATACCGGACGCCAGCCGAAGTGAACAACTAAGCCTTCCCAAAAATGTTTTCGCCGCCGTGCCTCGCACGCCGCGCGCGAAGGGTTTCACGCATTTTCGGAGGTGCTTATGGCTGCGGCCACGCCGACCGGCGCGCTCGTCGCGCTTCATCACGTTTCCTTCCGCTTCGACGACGGCGTCACGCTGTTCGATTCGCTCGACCTCTCCATCGACCGCACGCCGACGGGCATCGTCGGCCGCAACGGCGCCGGCAAGAGCCTGCTCGCGCAACTGATCGCCGGCCGGCGCACGCCGAGCGCGGGCGCGATCGACCGGCAGACGTCGGTCGCCTACGTCGCGCAGCAGCACGATGACGCAACGGCCGGCACGCAGACCGTCGCGGAAATCGCCGCGCTCGATGCGCCGCTCGCGGCCCTCGCGCGCCTCGCGGACGGCCGCGCGAGCGCACACGACTTCGACCTGATCGGCGATCGCTGGGACCTCGCCGAGCGGCTGCGCGCGGCGCTCGACGCGGCCGGCCTGCACGACGTGCGCGCCGACACGCCGGCGCACGCGCTGAGCGGCGGCCAGCTCGCGCGCGTCGCACTGATCGGCGCGTTGCTGTCGGAAGCCGGGCTGCTGGTGCTCGACGAACCGACCAATCATCTCGATGCGTCGGGCCGCGCGTGGCTGCGCATGGCACTCGACGGCTGGCGCGGCGGCGTCGTGATCGTCAGCCATGACCGCGCGCTGCTCGCGCACGTGCAGCGCATCGTCGAGCTGACGCCGCACGGCGTGCGTACTTACGGCGGCAACTACGCGCTGTATCGCGCGCAACGCGACGCGGAACAGGATGCTGCGCAGGCCGCGCTCGAGCATGCGCGCACCGAACGCGGGCGCGCCAGGCGCCGGCTCGAACAGGAACACGACACGATCCAGCGCCACGCCGCCGGCTCGCTGCGCGATGCGAAGACGGCCAACCTGTCGTCGGGCGCGAAGCAGCGGCGCAAGGGCGCCGCGCGCAACATCATGGGGCAGGTGCGCCGCGACCAGAGCGCGTTCAAGGCGACGCTCGACGAACGCGTGCAGGACGCAGCCGCGCGCGTCGAAGCCGACGCGCCGGTGCTCGTGTCGCTGCCGGGCACCGAGGTCAGCGCGCGCCGCCAGCTGTTCACGCTCGAGCGCGCGCAACCGCCGTGGCGCACCGCCGGGCGTGCGGACGCGATCACGTGGTCGGCCAGCGGCCCCGTGCGCATCGCGCTGACGGGCCCGAACGGCTGCGGAAAATCGACGCTGCTGCGCATGCTCGCCGGCGAACTCGCGCCGCGCTCGGGCACCTGCGCGACGCACGTGAGCGCCGCGTATCTCGACCAGCGGCTCGCGCTGCTCGATCCCGAGCGCTCGATCGTCGAGCAGTTGGAATTCCTCGATACGCCGCTCGCCGAAGGCGACCTGCGCAGCCGGCTCGCGCTGCTGCAGCTCGATGCCGCGCGCGCGACGCAGCCGGTGCAGCGCCTGAGCGGCGGCGAGCGGTTGAAAGCCGCGCTCGCGTGCGCATTGTGGCGCGGCACGCCCGCGCAGTTGCTGCTGCTCGACGAGCCGACCAATCACCTCGACCTCGAATCTGTGCGCGCGATCGAAGCCGCGCTGGCCGGCTTCCCCGGTGCGCTCGTGATCGCGTCGCACGACGCCGCGTTTCTCGCGGCGCTCGAGCCGACGCACACGATGCAATGGCAGCGCGACGGGTGGCGTTACGAACCCGTCGCGTGATTGACGCTCACGGCCGTTCGTCGTTTCGCGTGATGTCCGATTCGACGAACCGCTGCCTGACGAGCCGCTCCGATTCGAGCAAGCCTTTGCCGGTCGGGACGACGGATTTCGCGTTGTTGGAGCGGCAACGGACCGGCTTGAACGCTGAAATCGAGGGAACGTCGGGCCGGCAGCGCTCAGGCCCGCGCGAAGCGAATCACGCCATCGTCGCCCTGCTCGCGCACGAGTTCGCCCGCGAGCCACAGCAGGTTCAGGTGCGCGAGCGCCTCGCCGAGCGCGAACGTCATCTGGTGGATGTCGAGTTCGCGGCGGCGGAACATGATCGGCACGATGTCGGCGGCGCTCGCCGGCTTCTCCGCGCAGGCGACGCGCACTTCGTCGAGCCGCGCGTCGTGGTGCGCGCGCAGTTGCGCGATGCGGGTGCGCACGCCGCGGAACGGCTTGCCGTGCGACGGCAGCACGAGCGTGTCGGGCGCCATCGTCTCGTAGCGGCCGAGCGATTCGAGGTACAGCGCGAGCGGGTTCGCTTCCGGTTCGAGATCGAACACGGACACGTTGGTCGAGATGCGCGGCAGCACCATGTCGCCGGAGATCAGCACGCCGTCCGCTTCGCTGTAGAGCGCGCAATGTTCAGGCGAATGGCCGTAGCCGGTGACGACGCGCCACGTGCGCGCGCCGATCGTCACCGGGTCGCCTTCGCGCAGGCGCCGGTAGCGCGGCGGCACGGCCGGCACGAGGTCCGAGTAATAGCTGCGACGGTTGCGCAGCTTGTCGAGCGCGGCCGGATCGGTCAGCCCGTGACGCGCGAAGTGATCGGCGGCGGCCGCGCCGCCGGCGTTCGAGCCGTTGCCGGCCGCCATCAGGCAGCCGAACATGTATTCGCCGAGCGTCATCCACAGCCGCACGTTCCAGCGGCGCCGGTCGCCGCCTTCGCAGATCCAGTTCGCGAGGCCGAAGTGATCGGGATGGCAATGCGTGACGAGCACGCGCAGCACCGGCAGCCCGTCGAGATGCGTGTCGAAGATCTGTTCCCAGTGCGTGCGGATCGCATCCGACGAGATACCGCAGTCGACGATCGTCCAGCCGGCCTGTCCGTCGATCTCGTCGCGCAGCAGCCAGAGATTGATGTGATCGAGCGAAAACGGCAGCGGCATGCGCAGCCAGCGCACGCCGGGCGCGACCTCGAACGTGTCGCCCGCGGCGGGCAGCGTGTCGGCGAAGGGATAGTCGAGTTGGTGTTCCAGTGCGTTCATCGGTGGGGTGTCTCGTCGTTATCGGTGCGAATGCGAATGCGGGCGCGGGTGCGAATGCAAGTGCAGGTGCGCGCGGCATGCCGCGGCAGGCATCGCGTCGATTCTATCGCCGTCGCGCGAAACGCGTGCCGGCGCGCGCCGGACGGCCAAAAAAAGTTCGTGTCAGAATCCGTTCCGTACCCGTATCTTTACGCGAAGATGCATCGAACGGCGTGCAACGGCGAGCAACCTGCCCATTGACGGCGCTTGGGCGCCGGACCCCGAAAGTCATTGAAACGCCGACTTGGGCGCTAAAATGGCGAGTGCTTACAGCCCCTCTTCAACGAGCCTGCACGCGATGAATCACTTCCCCAAACTGCTGTCGTCGCAAATCGGCTTCGACGTCGCGCAGACGATGCTCGAATACTTCGACCGCCACTACCGGATCTTCCGGGAAGCCGCCGTCGAGGCGAAGACGCTATTCGAGCGCGCCGACTGGCACGGCCTGCAGCGGCTCGCGCGCGAGCGGATCACGTCGTACGACGATCGCGTGCAGGAATGCGTCGAGGTGCTGGAGGACGAATACGACGCGGAGAACATCGACGACGAGGTGTGGCAGCAGATCAAGCTGCACTACATCGGCCTGCTCACGTCGCACCGCCAGCCGGAGTGCGCGGAAACGTTCTTCAATTCGGTGTGCTGCAAGATCCTGCACCGCTCCTATTTCAACAACGATTTCATCTTCGTGCGGCCCGCGATCTCGACCGAATACCTCGAGAACGACGAGCCGGCCGCAAAGCCGACCTATCGCGCGTACTACCCGGGCACCGACGGGCTCGCGGCCACGCTCGAGCGCATCGTCACGAACTTCCAGCTCGAGCCGCCGTTCGAGGATCTCACGCGCGACATCGGCTGCGTGATGCAGGCGATCAGCGACGAATTCGGCCAGTTCGACGCCGCGCCGAATTTCCAGATCCACGTGCTGTCGTCGCTGTTCTTCCGCAACAAGAGCGC
Organism: Burkholderia sp. SCN-KJ; assembly: GCF_024656005.1. NCBI lineage: Bacteria > Pseudomonadati > Pseudomonadota > Betaproteobacteria > Burkholderiales > Burkholderiaceae > Burkholderia > Burkholderia sp. SCN-KJ. Next base: position 74,333 of record NZ_JANKOG010000011.1, on the reverse strand, counting down.
GTACATCGTCGGCCGCATCATCAACGCCGATCGCGTGCTGCCGTTCGCGGTGCCGATCCGCCACGTGCGCCCGGGCCTGCTCGCGCTCGACACCGTGCTGCTGCGCCGCGACCTGCTGCAGATCATCTTCAGCTTCTCGCACTCGTATTTCCTCGTCGACATGGGCGTGCCGTCCGCGTACGTGGATTTTCTCTGCACGATCATGCCGGGCAAGCCGAAAGCCGAGATCTACACGTCGGTCGGCCTGCAGAAGCAGGGCAAGAACCTGTTCTACCGCGACCTGCTGCACCACCTGTCGCATTCGAGCGACCGCTTCATCATCGCGCCCGGGATCAAGGGCCTCGTGATGCTCGTGTTCACGCTGCCGTCGTTCCCGTACGTGTTCAAGATCATCAAGGATCAGTTCCCGCCGCCGAAGGAAACGACGCGCGCGCAGATCATGGAGAAGTACCAGCTCGTGAAGCGCCACGACCGTCTCGGGCGAATGGCCGATACGCTCGAGTATTCGAGCGTCGCGCTGCCACTGTCGCGGCTCGACCATGCGCTCGTGCGCGAGCTGGAGAAGGAAGTGCCGTCGCTGCTCGAATACGAGGACGGCAACCTCGTGATCAAGCACCTGTACATCGAGCGCCGCATGACGCCGCTCAACCTGTACCTGCAGAACGGCACCGACGCGGACGTCGAGCACGGCGTGAAGGAGTACGGCAACGCGGTGAAGGAGTTGATGAAGGCCAACATCTTCCCGGGCGACATGCTTTACAAGAACTTCGGCGTCACGCGCCACGGCCGCGTCGTGTTCTACGACTACGACGAAATCGAATACCTGACCGACTGCAACGTGCGGCGCGTGCCGCCGCCGCGCAACGAGGAAGACGAACTGTCCGGCGAACCGTGGTATACCGTCGGCCCGCACGACATCTTTCCGGAAACCTATGGACCGTTCCTGCTCGGCGACCCGCGCGTGCGAACGGTCTTCATGAAGCATCACGCGGACTTTTTCGAACCCGAGCTGTGGCAGGCCAGCAAGGACAAGCTGCTGCAGGGCGAGTTGCCCGATTTTTACCCGTACGACGTGTCGCTGCGCTTCAGCGTGCGCTACCCCGCGCGCTTCGACGCGACGCCGGACGCCGGTGACGCCGGCGGCGTCGCAAGCGACGCGCAGCGCGCCGCCTGACGCACCATCCGATCGAACCTAGACCGTTATCGACCTGATTTCCGCCAACGGAATCCACACCGATGAATATCCAAGACAATCCGCTTTCACACCTGTTCGACAACAACGACGCCTGGGTCAAGCGCCAGCTCGCCGACGATCCCGATTTCTTCGCGCGTCTCGCCGACCAGCAGGCGCCGGAATATCTGTGGATCGGCTGCTCGGATTCGCGCGTGCCCGCGAACCAGATCATCGGCCTGCCGCCGGGCGAAGTGTTCGTGCACCGTAACATCGCGAACGTCGTCGTGCACAGCGACCTGAACTGCCTGTCGGTGATCCAGTTCGCGGTCGACATCCTGCGCGTGAAGCACATCATGGTCGTCGGCCACTACGGCTGCTCGGGCGTGAACGCGGCGCTGCACAACCGCCGCGTTGGCCTCGCTGACAACTGGCTGCATCACGTGCAGGACGTGCGCGAACGCCACGCCGCGCTGCTCGACGAATGGCCGGTCGGCGAAGCGCGCTATCGCCGCCTGATCGAGCTGAACTCGATCGAGCAGGTCGTCAACGTGTGCCGCACGACGATCGTCAACGACGCGTGGGCGCGCGGCCAGTCGCTCACCGTGCACGGGCTCGTGTACGGCGTGCACGACGGGCGGATGCGCAACCTCGGGATGGCCGTGTCGAGCTTCGACGCGCTGGATGCAACCTACAAGCGCTGCGTCGCGGCGCTGACCGCGCGCGGCCAGCACGCGCCCGACAACGACATGGTCGCGGCGGACGCCGCGCGGCTCGACGACGTCGCGCAGGCCGTCGCCGACACGCTGAAGCCGTGCAACGACGCGAAGTAACCGACGCGCGCGGCCACGCGGGCGCGGCACGCCAGCGCCCCGCCGCGCGCCATCCGGCTGAAGGCGCATCATGATGGCGGGGCCGCGCCCCCTGCATTCCGTCGCCCGACGGGTGCGCCGTGCGCACACGCCAGCCGGCGCAACGGCGGTCATGCGGGCGCGACGGCCGTCGAACTGATCTGACACCGGCACTGCCACGACGGCGGTGCAATGCAAAGGAGCGGCGAACATGAAAACCGTACTGATCGTCGGCGCATCGCGCGGCCTCGGACGCGAATTCGTCCGGCAATACCGGCGCGACGGCTGGAACGTGATCGCGACCGCGCGCGACGACGCATCGCTCGCCGCACTGCGCGAACGCGGCGCGCACGCGCACGCGCTCGACATCGCGCAGCCCGAACAGATCGCGGCGCTCGGCTGGAAGCTCGACGGCGAACGGCTCCACGCGGCGGTGCTCGTGTCAGGCGTGTACGGGCCGCGCACCGAAGGGGTCGAAACGATCGGCGCCGAGGATTTCGACACGGTGATGCATACGAACGTGCGCGGGCCGATGCAACTGCTGCCGATCCTGCTGCCGCTCGTCGAGGACGCACGCGGCGTGCTGGCGGTGGTTTCGAGCCGGATGGGCAGCATCGCCGAGGCGACCGGCACGACCGGCTGGCTGTACCGCGCGAGCAAGGCCGCGCTGAACGACGTGCTGCGCATCGCATCGCTGCAGACGCGCCACGCTGCCTGCATTTCGCTCCATCCCGGCTGGGTGCGCACCGACATGGGCGGCGCGCAGGCCGCGATCGATCCGGAGACCAGCGTGACCGGCATGCGCCGCGTGATCGCGGAAGCCGGCGCGGACGTGTCGCAGGCCAACGGCCGTTTCTTCCAGTACGACGGCGTCGAGCTCAGCTGGTGAGCCGGCATGACAACCGGGCGTCGTTAATTCACAATTCGCATGATTTTGAACCGACCTGACGCGTGCCCGTGCGGCGGCGCGTCCCCTGTCGCTGCCGGCAAAGCCCCGGCGCCACGCTATGCGGCCTGCTGCGGCCGCTTCATCGACGGCGGCGAAGCCGCGCCGACCGCGCTCGAATTGATGCGCTCGCGGTACAGCGCGTACGTGCTCGGCGCGACCGACTACCTGCGCGCGACCTGGGACGCGCGCACCTGCCCGGCCGATCTCGATGCGGACCCGAATGCGCCCGACGCGCCGCGCTGGCTCGGCCTCGCCGTCAAACGCCATGCCCAGCTCGACGAACAGCACGCGGAGGTCGAATTCGTGGCCCGCTACAAGGTCGGCGGGCGTGCGTACCGGCTCCACGAGACGAGTCGCTTCACGCGCGACGAGCACGGTTTCTGGCGCTATGTCGACGGCGAAGTAAGTGAACGCTGACAAATAGTTGCCATGTCAGACGCCGGGTAATTCCCGCATTGCACAACCTGAATTTGTCGGGCTAGGATGGCCGTCAGATTGGTCATGTTGCATGGCAGGGCTTACGAATGGCGTTCAGCAAGGTATTGGTGGGATGGATGGCGGCCTGCGCGCTGTCGGCCGCTCAGGCCGGTACGGCGCCGAACGCCCATGCGGGCGCGGCCACGGCCAGCGGCTCGCTCGCCCATGCCGAGCGCTTCGATTACGGCGATTCCAGCCTCCCGCAGGTCGCCGCGAACCTCAACGAACAAATCGTCAGCATTCCGGCCGATGCTTCGGGCGCCGTGATGCTCGAGGCCACGCTGTTCAAGCCGAACGGCCCCGGCCCGTTCCCGCTCGTCGTCTTCAACCACGGCAAGAACACCGGCGATCTTCATCAGCAGCCGCGCAGCCGGCCGCTCGCGTTCGCGCGTGAATTCGTGCGCCGCGGCTATGCGGTCATCGCGCCGAACCGCCAGGGCTTCGCCGGGTCGGGCGGCGCGTACCAGCAGGAAGGCTGCAACGTCGGCAAGAACGGCCTCGTGCAGGCCGCCGACGTCGACGCCACGGTCCGCTACATGTCGCGTCAGTCGTACATCGATGCGTCGCGCATCGTCGTCGCGGGCACGTCGCACGGCGGCCTCGTGTCGGTCGCGTACGGCACCGAGGCGGCGCCCGGCGTGCGCGGCATCATCAACTTCTCCGGCGGGCTGCGCCAGGACCTCTGCGACGGCTGGCAGCGCAATCTCGTCGACGCGTTCGACCAGTACGGCGCGCATACTGCCGTGCGGTCGCTGTGGCTGTACGGCGACAACGATTCGGTGTGGACGCCCGCGCTCGTCGCGCAGATGCACGACGCCTACGTGTCGCACGGCACGCAGGCGCAGTTCATCGATTTCGGCCGCTACAAGGACGACGCGCACCGGCTGATCGTCGATCGCGACGGCGTGCCCGTGTGGTGGCCGGCCGTGCATGCGTTCCTCGCGGAACTGAACCTGCCGACCTCGGTGCGCTATGCGGTCGCGAACCCGCACGAGCCGAATGCGACCGGCTACGCGTCGATCGACGCGGTCGAGGCGGTGCCGTTCCTCGACGCAGCCGGCCGCGAAGGCTATCGCCGTTTCCTGAGCCAGCATCCGAGCCGTGCGTTCGCGGTGTCGGCTGAAGGCGCGTGGTCGTGGGCCGAAGGCGGCGACGATCCGATGGCGCTCGCGCTCGACAACTGCTCGAAGCAGGGCGCGGGCGCATGCAAGCTGTATGCGGTCAACGACCGCGTCGTGTGGAACGCGAACGCGACGCAGACGGCCGACAACGGCGACGCCGACGCGCGCGCACTGGCTTCGCGCTGACGCGCGCGGTCGCGACGCGCGTCAGGATCGCGGTCTACCCGCGTCTCTTTCCCCTCTTCCGTTTCGTGAGCGCGCGGTCCGCAATGGCGTTCGCATGCCCGTTCTCGCGCTCTTGTGAGTCCGCGGGCTGAGCACCCCGCTCGTAACATCCGCTGAGAGCCTTTGCGGGACTTTTCCCGCCTTTTCCCGCCTTGTCCGAACGCGAGCGGCGCCTGATTCAACGCACCATTTGCCGGTCGCCGGTCGCCGGTCGCCGGTCGCCGGTCGCTAGTCGCCGGTCGCTAGTCGCTAGTCGCTAGTCGCCATTTGCCATTTGCCATTTGCCATTTGCCATTCGCAGGTCGCAGGTCGCAGGTCGCAGGTCGCAGGTTGCAGGTTGCTAGTCGCCGGTCGCCGGTCGCCGGTCGCCGGTCGCATTGCGCCACACTTCGCACCCCTTTTCCCTTCCCGCCCCGATTTTTCACCCCTCCCGCGCCCGCCTGCCCGACGATTTTTTCTGTCGGGGGGTGTCACTCGAACGTCGTCATCTGCGGTCATTTCGGGGCATCTGGCGCGTACCGTCCCGAGCACCCCGGATCTGCGCCGAACTCCCGCCCGGCAAGGCTTTGCGGCGTTTGTAACCGGTAGTGCAACGCGCGGCGGAACACGCTAATCTCAGCGCGTTTTCCGTCTGTCGCCGCGCGGTATCCCGTCGATACCCGCCGCCGTTTTACCCCCCGGAGTCGCCTTGAGTACGCCAGCCAACGATGACTGGGTCGCGCGCAGCCTGCGCGCGGTCTGGCATCCCTGCACCCAGATGAAGCACCACGAGCGCCTGCCGCTCATTCCCGTCGCGCGCGGCGCGGGCCTGTGGCTGTACGACCGCGACGGCCGCCGTTACTTCGACGCGATCAGCTCGTGGTGGGTGAACCTGTTCGGCCACGCGAACCCGGACATCAACGCGGCGCTGAAGGACCAGCTCGACACGCTCGAGCACGCGATGCTCGCCGGCTGCACGCACGAGCCGGCGATCGAGCTCGCCGAGCGGCTGCACGCGCTCACCGCGCGCACGCTCGGCCATGCGTTCTTCGCGTCGGACGGCGCGTCGGCGGTCGAGATCGCGCTGAAGATGAGCTTTCACGCGTGGCGCAACCGCGGCCGCGCGGACAAGCGCGAATTCGTGTGCGTCGCGAACAGCTATCACGGCGAGACCATCGGCGCGCTCGGCGTGACCGACGTCGCGCTGTTCAAGGACGCGTACGACCCGCTGATCCGCAACGCGCACGTGGTCGCGTCGCCCGACGCGCGCGGCGCGTTGCCGGGCGAGACGGCCGCCGACGTCGCGGGCCGCGCGCTCGACGACGTGCGGCGCCTGTTCGCCGAACGCGCCGACCGGATCGCCGCGCTGATCGTCGAGCCGCTCGTGCAATGCGCGGCCGGCATGGCGATGCACGATCCGTCGTACGTGCGCGGGCTGCGCGCGCTGTGCGACGAATTCGGCGTGCACCTGATCGCCGACGAGATCGCGGTCGGCTGCGGCCGCACCGGCACCTTCTTCGCATGCGAGCAGGCCGGCGTGTGGCCCGATTTCCTGTGCCTGTCGAAGGGCATCAGCGGCGGCTACCTGCCGCTGTCGCTGGTGCTCACGCGCGACGACGTGTTCGCGGCGTTCTACGACGACGACACCACGCGCGGCTTCCTGCATTCGCATTCGTACACCGGCAACCCGCTCGCGTGCCGCGCGGCCGTCGCGACGCTCGACCTGTTCGCGCGCGACGGCGTGCTCGCCGCCAACGCGCGCAAGTCGGCCGCGATGCGCGCCGCGCTCGCGCCGCTCGGCGCGCACCCGCAGGTGCGTCACCTGCGCGAGCGCGGCACGCTGTTCGCGTTCGACGTCGCGCTCGACGGCGACGCGGCACGCGGCTTCTCGCGACGCTTCTTCGAGCGCGCGCTCGAACGCGAACTGCTGCTGCGCCCGATCGGCACGACCGTGTACCTGATGCCGCCGTACGTGATGAGCGACGACGACATCGCGTGGCTCGCGCAACGCACGCGCGACACGCTCGACGCGACGCTTGCGGAGGCGGCGTGATGAAACAACCGTCGCCGAAAACGACCACGCCGCTGCTCGACACGCTGCAGCGCGGCCTCGCCGAACTCGATGCGCAGGGCCTGCGCCGCGTGCGCCGCACCGCCGACACCGCGTGCGACGCGCACATGCGCGTCGACGGCCGCGACATCGTCGGCTTCGCGAGCAACGACTACCTCGGCCTCGCCGCGCATCCGGCGCTCGTCGCCGCGTTCGCGGAAGGCGCGCAGCGCTACGGCTCCGGCAGCGGCGGCTCGCATCTGCTCGGCGGCCATTCGCGCGCGCACGCGACGCTCGAGGACGAACTCGCCGGCTTCGCGGGCGGCTTCTCCGATGCGCCGCGCGCGCTCTACTTCAGCACCGGCTACATGGCGAACCTCGCCGCGATGACGGCCCTCACCGGCAAACACGCGACGATCTTCTCCGACGCGCTGAACCACGCGTCGCTGATCGACGGGATCCGGCTGTCGCGCGCGAACGTGCAGGTCTATCCGCATGCGGACATGGCGGCGCTCGCCGCGCTGCTCGATGCGTCGGACGCCGAAACGAAGCTGATCGTCAGCGATACGGTGTTCAGCATGGACGGCGACCTCGCGCCGCTCGCCGAACTCGTCGCGCTGGCCGAACGCCACGGCGCGTGGCTCGTGGTCGACGACGCGCACGGCTTCGGCGTGCTCGGCCCGCAGGGCCGCGGCGCGCTCGCGGCCGCCGCGCTGCGCTCGCCGAACCTCGTGTACGTCGGCACGCTCGGCAAGGCCGCCGGCGTCGCGGGCGCGTTCGTCATCGCGCACGAGACCGTGATCGAATGGATGATCCAGCGCGCGCGCAGCTACATCTTCACGACGGCGGCGCCGCCCGCGGTCGCGCATGCGGTATCGGCAAGCCTGAAGGTGATCGCCGGCGACGAAGGCGATGCGCGACGCGCGCACCTCGCCGCGCTGATCGAGCGCACGCGCGCGCTGCTGCGCATGACACGCTGGCAGCCGGTCGACTCGCACACGGCCGTGCAGCCGCTCGTGATCGGCAGCAACGACGCGACGCTCGCGGCGATGCGTTCGCTCGACGCGCACGGCCTGTGGGTGCCCGCGATCCGGCCGCCGACGGTGCCCGCCGGCACGTCGCGCCTGCGCATCTCGCTGTCGGCCGCGCATTCGTTCGACGATCTCGCGCGGCTGGAAACCGCACTCATCGAAGCCAGCGAGCAAACCGCATGAACGCACCGCTTTCCCTCTTCGTCACCGGCACCGACACCGAGATCGGCAAGACCTTCGTGTCGGCCGCGATGCTGCACGGCTTCGCACGTCACGGCCTGCGCGCGGCCGCGCTGAAGCCCGTCGCCGCCGGCGCGGTTGAACGCGACGGCGTCTGGCGCAACGAGGACGCCGACCAGCTCGACGCGGCCGCGAACGTCGTGCTGCCGCCCGAGCTGCGCACGCCGTTCCTGCTGAAGGCGCCGGCCGCCCCGCACATCGTCGCCGCGCAGGAAGGCGTGACGATCGACCTCGACACGATCGTCGCGAGCCACCGCGAGGCGCTCACGCGCGCGGACGTCGTCGTCGTCGAAGGCGTCGGCGGCTTCCGCGTGCCGCTGAACGACACGCAGGACACGGCCGATCTCGCGGTCGCGCTCGGCCTGCCGGTCGTGCTCGTGGTCGGCATGCGGCTCGGCTGCATCAGCCACGCGCTGCTGACGGCCGACGCGATTCGCCAGCGCGGCCTCACGCTCGCCGGCTGGGTCGCGAACCACGTCGACCCGGCCATGCCGTACGCCGACGAGAACGTCGCGACGATCCGCGACTGGCTCGCGCGCGAACATCGCGCGCCGCTGCTTGGCCGCATCGCGCACTTGGCGCCGGCCGCCCCCGAATCCGCCGCGGCGATGCTCGACATCGCCGTGCTCGTCGACACGCTGCGCCGCGCGCAGCATTGACGCCCCGATCCCCGCATTCACGACAGGAAAACCACCATGACCCAAGCCCAGACCGCCGCCGTGCAACCCGACGCGATCCCCGTGGCCGCTCCGGCGCCGCAGCGCTGGCGCGTCGCCGACGTCGTCGCGCTGTTCGAGCTGCCGTTCAACGACCTGATGTTCCGCGCGCAGCAGGTGCATCGCGAGCACTTCGACGCGAACGCGGTGCAGCTGTCGACGCTGCTGTCGATCAAGACGGGCGGTTGCGAGGAGGATTGCGGCTACTGCTCGCAGTCGTCGCACCACGACACGGGCCTGAAGGCCGAGAAGCTGATGGACGTCGACGCGGTGCTCGACGCCGCGCGCGCGGCCAAGGCGAACGGCGCGAGCCGCTTCTGCATGGGCGCCGCATGGCGCAACCCGAAGGAGCGCCACATGCCTGCGCTGACCGAGATGGTGCGCGGCGTGAAGGAACTGGGCCTCGAGACCTGCATGACGCTCGGCATGCTGGAGGGCGAGCAAGCCAGGGAACTCGCCGACGCGGGCCTCGACTACTACAACCACAATCTCGACACGTCGCCGGAGTTCTACGGCCAGGTGATCTCGACGCGCACCTACCAGGATCGTCTCGACACGCTCGACCGCGTGCGCGACGCGGGCATCAACGTGTGCTGCGGCGGCATCATCGGGATGGGCGAATCGCGCCGCGAACGCGCGGGCCTGATCTCGCAGCTCGCGAACCTGAACCCGTATCCGGAGTCGGTGCCGATCAACAACCTCGTCGCGATCGAGGGCACGCCGCTCGAAGGCACCGCACCGCTCGACCCGTTCGAGTTCGTGCGCACGATCGCGGTCGCGCGCATCACGATGCCGAAGGCCGTCGTACGGCTGTCGGCCGGCCGCGAGCAGCTCGACGACGCGATGCAGGCGATGTGCTTCCTCGCGGGCGCGAACTCGATGTTCTACGGCGACCAGCTGCTGACCACGAGCAACCCGCAGACGCAGCGCGACCGCGCGCTGTTCGAGCGCCTCGGCATCCGCGCGAGCCAGGCCGACGCGCTGGCGGAGAACGCGTAAGCGGCCGCCTCGCGTCGCCGGCGCGACTTCCGCCTGCGCGTCACACGTGTGCGGCCGCGCCGTCGAGCGCCGCGCGCACGCGCGCGACGCGCTGTTCGTCGACGGGTGCCAGCACCTCGCCGCGCGGCCGCACGCCCGAGCCGAAGTGCACCGCGCGCACGCCGGTCGCGCGAACGAAATCGCCGACCGCGTCGATCGTGAGGCCCGAGCCGGCCAGCACCGTGCAGGTCGAGCCTGCCGCCTGGCGCACCAGCCGCGTGATCGTCGCGACCGCGTCGAGCACCGACGGATGGCCGCCCGAGGTCAGCACCGACGTGACGGCCGGCACGCGCAGCAGCGCGTCGAACGCGGCATTGAGGTCGCGCGACACGTCGAACGCGCGATGGAACGTCAGGTCGCGCCCGTCCGCGGCCGCCGCGATGCGCTGGAGCGCAGCGAGATCGACGTCGCCGCGCGCATCGAGCGCGCCGAACACGACGCCGTTCGCACCGGCCGCGACGGCCGCGCGCACGTCGCGCTCGATCACGCGCAGGTCGTCGGCGTCGTAGACGAACGCGCGGCTGTGCGGCCGCACGATCACGTTCACCGGGATCGCCACGGCGGCCACGACGGCCTCGATTAGGCCGACGCTCGGCGTGAGCCCGCCTTCGCTGATCGCGGTCACGAGCTCGAGCCGGTCGGCGCCCGCGCGGGCAGCGGCCTTCGCGTCGCCGACGGTGGTGGCGATCACTTCGAGGAGAACGGAGGAAGCAGCGGTGCGGTTCATCGGCGGCTCGCGAATCGTCAGGACAATTCGCGCATCCTAGCCGAGCGGCATGAACCGCGCCAGCGCGACGCCGTCGCTATGCGCCGCCCGCTTCCTCGTCGATCCAGTCGATATCGCCGCACAGCACGTGCAGCGCATCGCCGATGCGCACCGCCACCGACAGCGTCACGCACGGCTGCGCCTCGTTGATCGACAGGTACGGGCGCGTCACCTGCACGCGTCCGGGCTCGGCGATCGCCGTGCGGAAATACGGCCGGCGCAGCCAGTTCGCACCCTGCGCATCCGACAGCGGCGAGAAGCGCGCCTCGGCGAGCGCGCGGTCCGCGCGCAGCACGACGTTGCGGCCGGCCTGCCGGCCGCGCGCGTCGAGCAGGAAGCAGCGTGCGGCATCGTCGAGCGCGAGGAAGTTCCAGCACACCTCGTCGAGCGGCTCGCCGGCCGCCACCCGCTCGGCCGCGCGCTCGAACGCGCGCAGGTACGGCGCGAGCCGCTGCGCGTCGCGCCGCTCGCGCGCTTCGGTCTGCTGGCGAAAGCGCTCGGTCAGCTCGCCGATGCAACCGGTCGCCGTCGCGCTGTCGGGCAGCCCGGGGGCCGGGCGGCCGAAGAAATAGCCCTGCACGAAATCGGCCTCGCACGACAGCGCGATCTGCGCGTCGTGCTCGGTCTCGATCCCCTCGACGAGCACGAGCTTGCCGGCCTCGTGCAGCAGCGTGACGAGCCCGTGCAGGATCGCGGTGAGCCCCGTGCGGTGCGCGGCGTGGGACAGCATGATCCGGTCGAGCTTCACGATGTCCGGGTTCAGCTGCCAGATCCGCTCGAGGTTCGAGTGTCCGGCGCCGAAATCATCGAGCGCGATCAGGAAACCCTGCGCGCGGAATTCGCGCACGGCCTCGGCGAGCCGCTCGACGTCTTCCGCACGCTGTTCGAGCACTTCGAGCACGACGCGGCGCGGCGGCATGCCGATCCGCTTCAGGTTCGCGAACAGCGCGGCGGCCTGGAACGGGTCGGTCAGCACGCCCGGATGCACGTTGAGGAACAGCCACTCGCGCTCGGCGCCGAGCAGCGCGAAGTTCTCGAGATGCAGCGCCTGCGCGAGCCGGTCGAGCTGCAGCAACTCGCCCTGGCGCGCGGCCTCGCCGAACACGTCGAGCGGCGACACCGCGCGGTCGAGCGCGTCATGCGCGCGCAGCAGCGCCTCGTAGCCCACCGCGCGCTGGTGCGACAGGCTGAAGATCGGCTGGAACACGGTCGTAAGCGACAGGTCGTGATGCTGCGTCGCCAGGCGCTCGAGGCCGGAGCTCATCTCCCGCTCGAAACGATACGGCGATGCGGTGGCCGGACGCTCCTGTTGCGCGATCGTCATGGCGCCCTCCTGGTGATGCAGCCGAACGCGGCGGTTGGTTGAGACGGCGCGCGCAATGTCATGGTGGAATCCTCGGTTGTCCGGCCGGTGCCGGACGGTAGGCAAGCATCAAGCAAGGTCCGTGCAAGGGCCGAACACGCGCGCCGCGCCTGCGTGCGGCGCCGCCGCACCAGCATGGCGCAGGCCGGATGCACCGTTCACGTGCATGCGCACCGGCGCACTCGAACGCACCCGCCGCATCGTCACGCTAAACTCCGTACGGTCGTTTCATTCTCCGCAATCGCCGTCTCGATGGAAATCGTCTTCACAGTCCTGATCCTGCTGCTGACCGTCGCGCTGTCCGGCGCGGTCACACGCATCCTGCCGTTGCAGCTTCCGCTGCCGCTGATGCAGATCGCGTTCGGCGCGATGCTCGCGTGGCCGAAGCTGAACCTGCACGTCACGTTCGATCCCGAAATCTTCATGCTGCTGTTCATTCCGCCGCTGCTGTTCGCGGACGGCTGGCGGATTCCGAAACGCGAGCTGTACCTGCAGCGCCGCGCGATCCTGATGCTCGCGTTCGGGCTCGTGTTCATGACGGTACTCGCAGTCGGCTACTTCGCGCACTGGCTGATACCCGAGTTGCCGCTGCCGATCGCGTTCGCGCTCGCGGCCGTGCTGTCGCCCACCGACGCGGTCGCGCTGTCCGGCATCGCCGGCAAGGGGCGGATCCCGCCGCAACTGATGCACATCCTGGAAGGCGAGGCGCTGATGAACGACGCGTCGGGCCTCGTCGCGCTGAAGTTCGCGGTCGCGGCCGCGCTCACCGGCATGTTCTCGCTGCGCGATGCGTCGATCACGTTCGTGATCGTCGCCGCCGGCGGGCTCGCGACGGGCGCGCTCGTGTCGTGGGGGTTCAGCGCGCTGTCGACGCGCTTCCTGAATGCCGAGCAGGAAGGCGATCCGGCCCCCGGCATCGTGATGACGCTGCTCGTGCCGTTCGCCGCCTATCTGTTCGCCGAGCATCTCGACCTGTCGGGCGTGCTCGCGGCCGTGTCGGCGGGGATGATGATGAACTACACGAGCTTCTCCCGCAAAAGCACCGTCGCGTCTCGCGTGCGGGCCGAAAGCACGTGGGCGATGATCGAGTTCGTGTTCAACGGCATGGTGTTCATCATGCTCGGGCTGCAGTTGCCGCACATCATCGGCCGCGCGCTCGTCGACGCGCACCACACGAGCGACGCGCTCGTCGGCCGGATGATCTTCAACGTGTGCGCGATGATGATCGCGCTGTATGCGATCCGCTTCCTGTGGGTCTGGCTGCTGCGCTGGATCGCGAGCCGCCGCGCCGCGCGCCACGGCCTCGCGGGCACGATGGCCGGCGTGCGCACGATCGCGGTGATGACGGTCGGCGGCGTGCGCGGCGCGGTCACGCTCGCGGGCGTGCTGTCGATCCCCGTCGCGCTGTCTGACGGCGCGCCGCTGCCCGGGCGCGACACCGCGATCTTCGTCGCATCGGCGGTGATTCTCGGTTCGCTGATCGTCGCGGTGATCGGCCTGCCGCCGCTGCTGCGCGGCGTGCGCTCGACGCGCAACCCGCTCGCCGACGAGGAGCGCACCGCGCGCGCGGCCGCCGCGCAGGCCGCGATCCGCGCGATCGACTCGTCGCACGACGCGATCTCGGCCGATCTCGACGAATCGGGCGCCGCGCGCTGCGCGGACATCTCGGCGCGCGTAATGGACCAGTACCGCCGCCGCCTCGCCGCGCTCGCCGACGACGGCCCGACCCCGCGCGCGCAAGCCAAGCAGGCGGAGACGATGGAACTGCAGATGCGGATCGCCGCGGTGCGCGCGGAACGTTCGGTGCTGTACCGGCTGCGCAGCGAAAGCAGGATTTCCGACGAGACGCTGACGAAGCTGATCCGCGAGATCGACCTGTCGGAAACGGCGCTGTCGACACGCAAGAAAGGACTCGTCTGAGCGGCTGCGCCGCGGTGCGATCGCACGGCCGCTCAAAAAAAACGGCGACGCACGAGCGTCGCCGTTTTCACATCCGCCCGCCGCGGCGTTACTTCGCGACGACGACCGGAATCCCCTTCAGCATTCCCGCGCCCTTCATCTCGTCGAGCGCGTGCTGCACTGCCGCACTCGTCGCCGCGTCGATGCCGAGCTGCAGCGCGAGCTCGCGCTCCGCACGCTTCACGCCCGCGAGGTTGCGCACCTTCACGTGACCGAAGCCGCGCACGCGGGCATGCAGATCGGCCAGCTGCGTGACCTGCGCCGCATTGCCGGCGGTCGTCGCGGCGAGCGCGCGCGTGAGCGTCGTCTCGTAGTCGTCCGCGAGCGCGCGCTCCATCCTGCGCTCGGCCGTGCGGCCGAACGGATCGAGCCACGTGCCGCGCAGGCTGCGCACGCGCGCGAGCGTGCCGAGCACCGGCCACATCCACTGGCCGAACACGCGCTTCTTCGGCACGCTGCCGTCGCGGCCGGCCTTCGCGACCGTCGGCGGCGCCAGATTGAACTTCACGCGATAGTCCTGCCCCGGCACGCCTTCGAACTGCGCTTCGAGCGCCGTGCGGAACGCGCCGTCCGCATACAGCCGGGCAACCTCGTATTCGTCCTTCACCGCGAGCAGCCGGTAGAACGTCGTCGCGACCGCGCGCGTCAGCGCATCGTCGCCCTTCGCGCGCGCCGCGTTCACCAGTGCGCGGTAGCGCTCGACGTAACGCACGCCGCCGTAGGCGTCGAGGCGCGCCTCGCGATCGGCGATCAGTTCGGCGAGCGTCTCCGGCGCGGCGTGCACGGCCACCGCGTGACGCGCGTTCCACAATGCGTCGAGGCCCGCCGCGTCGCCGGCCGCCATCCGGCCGATCGCGAACGCGAGCTTGTTCATCGGCACCGCGACGTTGTTCAGCTCGATCGCGCGCATCATCGCGGCGAGCGACACCGGCACGAGGCCGAGCTGCCACGCGTAGCCGAGCATCAGGATGTTCGCGCCGATCGAGTCGCCGAGGAATTTCGCGGCGAGCGCCTGCGCGTCGCAGCTCGACAGGTAGCCGTCGCCGGCCGCGTGATGCATTTTTTCGAGCAGCGCATCCGCGTGCAGGTTCGCGTCGGGGTTCTGCACGAACGACGCGTTCGGAATCCGGTGCGTGTTGACCACGATCCGCGTGCGCTCGTGGCGCACCGTCTGCAGCGCCTCGGCGCTCGCGCCGACGACCATGTCGCACGCGAGCAGCACGTCGGCCTGCTGCGTGTCGATGCGCACCTGGTTCAGCCACCGGTCGCTCGACGCGATCCGCACGAACGACAGCACCGAGCCGCCCTTCTGCGCGAAGCCCATGAAGTCGAGCACCGACGCGCTCTTGCCTTCGAGGTGCGCGGCCATGCTGATCAGCGCGCCGACCGTCACGACGCCCGTGCCGCCCACGCCGGTGACCAGCATGTCGTACGGCGCCGCATCGAGATGGGTCGCGGGCACCGGCAGCGCGTCGACGCGCACGGCGAGCGCGGCTTCGTCGAACGCCGCGCCCGCGGCCTTCTTCAGCGCCGCGCCTTCGACCGTCACGAAGCTCGGGCAGAAGCCGTTCACGCACGAGTAGTCCTTGTTGCACGACGACTGGTCGATGCGGCGCTTGCGGCCGAGCGGCGTCTCGAGCGGCTCGACCGACAGGCAGTTCGACTGCACGCCGCAGTCGCCGCAGCCTTCGCATACCGCGTCGTTGATGAACAGCCGCTTGTCCGGGTCGGGGAATTCGCCCTTCTTGCGGCGGCGGCGCTTCTCGGCCGCGCAGGTCTGGTCGTAGATCAGCACGGTGACGCCCGGCGTCTCGCGCAGCTCGCGCTGCACCGCGTCGAGTTCGCTGCGGTGATGGAACGTCGTGCCCTTCGGGAACAGCCCGTGATGGCCGTCGTACTTCTCCGGTTCGTCGGACACCACGACGAAGCGCGACACGCCTTCCGCCTCGACCTGCCGCGCGATCTGCGGCACCGAGATGCTGCCGTCGACCGGCTGGCCGCCCGTCATCGCGACTGCGTCGTTGTAGAGGATCTTGTACGTGATGTTCGCTTTCGCGGCGACCGCCTGGCGGATCGCGAGAATGCCCGAATGGAAGTAGGTGCCGTCGCCGAGGTTCTGGAACACGTGCTTCGTGTTGGTGAACATCGCGTGCGCGGCCCAGTCGACGCCCTCGCCGCCCATCTGGATCAGGCCCGTCGTGTCGCGCTCCATCCACGACGCCATGAAGTGGCAGCCGATGCCGGCCTGCGCGATCGAGCCTTCCGGCACCTTCGTCGACGTGTTGTGCGGGCAGCCCGAGCAGAAGTACGGCGTGCGCTTCACCGCGTCCGCCTCGTTCGACAGGATCTGCGGCGCGACGAGATCGACGACGCGCTCGCGCCGGTCGAGCGCCGGCTTGTGCCGCGCGAGCCAGGTGGCGAACACCGGCAGGATCCGCGACGGGCGCAGCTCGCCGAGCTCGGACAGCAGGCACGCGCCTTCGGCGTCGTGCTTGCCGAGCACGCGCGGGCGTGCACCGTCCGCGCGGTTGTACAGGTAGTCCTTGATCTGCTGCTCGATCACCGGGCCCTTCTCTTCGATGACGAGCACTTCCGACAGGCCGTCGACGAAGGTTTCGATCCGTGTCATCTCGAGCGGATACGACAGGCCGACCTTGTAGATCCGCACGCCGGCCGCTTCCAGGTCGGCGACGGTGAGGTCGAGCCGGCGCAGCGCCTCCATCAGGTCGAGGTGCGCCTTGCCGCACGTGACGATGCCGACGTTCGCGTGCGCGCTCGGCGCGATCCATTTGTCGATGCTGTTGGTGCGCGCGAAGTGGCGCACCGCGTCGAGCTTCGCGGCGAGGCGTGCTTCGATCGTGAGGCTCGGCAGGTCGGGCCAGCGGTTGTGCAGGCCGCCCGCCGGCGGCGCGAAGCCCGCGGGCGCCGGCCATTGCGTCTGCAGCGCGTCGAGATCGACGGTCGAGCCCGACTCGACGGTCTCCGAGATCGCCTTGAAGCCGACCCAGGCGCCCGAGTAGCGCGACAGCGCCCAGCCGTACAGGCCGAACTCCAGCATGTCGGCGATGTTCGACGGGTTCACGACCGGCATGTGCCACGCGATCATCGCGAAGTCGCTCTGGTGCGGCATCGACGACGACACGCAGCCATGGTCGTCGCCGGCCACCACCAGCACGCCGCCGTGCGGCGACGAACCGTATGCGTTGCCGTGCTTCAGCGCGTCGCCGGCGCGGTCGACGCCGGGACCCTTGCCGTACCACATCGCGTACACGCCATCGACGGTGCGCTCCGGGTCCGCCTCGACGCGCTGCGTGCCGAGCACGGCGGTGCCGCCGAGTTCCTCGTTGATCGCGGGCAGGAAGCGCACGCCGCTGCCGTCGAGCAATTTCTTCGCCTTCCACAGCTGCTGGTCGACCATCCCGAGCGGCGAGCCGCGGTAGCCGCTGACGAAGCCGGCCGTGTTCAGGCCCTGCGCGGTATCGGCTGCGCGCTGCATCAGCAGCAGGCGGACCAGCGCCTGCGTGCCGGTCAGGAAGATCCGGCCGCGCGTGGCGGTCAGGTTGTCGGTCAGGCGGTAGTCGGATAGAGCGGGCGTGCCGTCGACGGGCAGGCGGGCGGTCATGGGGATGTCTCCTGATTGTGTGTTCTGGGCCGCGCACGGGGCGTCGGGAGACGCCGGCCGGGGCTGCGGCTGGATGGCTCTATTTTTTCGCGGGGAGACGAGAAAGTTTTTTCTCATCTTGCTCGGGTGACGCCGGAGCGAGAAAAACTGCGCAGGTTTCGGTCGGAAATCGAGAGATTTTTCGCGCTGGGTGGCGGGCGGCTGTTCGGGGCGTGTCGGGGTGGGCAGGCGGGTTGCCTCGAAAAGGCCGGAATGCGCGGGAGGCGGACCGCGGGCGCGGCGGCGGGGCGCTCGCAGGCGGTGCGGCAAGGGCTCGGGTGGCGGAACGGGCGAGCCCTCACCCATCGAATGCACAGCGTTCGGATTGGTCGCGGGTGCGGGATGTCCACAATGCCGGGGCTGCGTTTCGGGCTGGCCCGCGCGCTCACCATTCGGTTGCACAGGGTTTCGAGTCGCGCCGGAGGCCGGATGTCCACACCTCGATCGGTCCGCG
This sequence comes from Burkholderia sp. SCN-KJ, assembly GCF_024656005.1. Lineage (NCBI taxonomy): Bacteria > Pseudomonadati > Pseudomonadota > Betaproteobacteria > Burkholderiales > Burkholderiaceae > Burkholderia > Burkholderia sp. SCN-KJ. The sequence goes on along the minus strand of NZ_JANKOG010000011.1, from coordinate 56,282 downwards.
GTTCGAGCGGATGCCGACGCTCACCGTCGAAATTCACAGCGCGGCGAGTCGATGTTGGCGGGAGATATCCACACCGTCGGATTCCTGCCCCGATGAGGCGGCGTTCGTCCTCACCTGTGGGATGCACAGGTTTGCGAGTCGATTCGGCAGCGCGATATCCACACGGCCGTCCGCCTTCGCGACGTTTCGGAGCGTCGGGGCGACGCGGGACAGCGCGCTTCAGTGTGGATGGGCCCGCCTCCGCAAGCGCCCGCACGGCCTTGGCGTTCGTCGGCGCGTGCAGTCGCGTCGCCGGACGAGGTGCCGGCACGGGTTTGGATATCGCCCACACCAGGCACTGAAAATCCAGTGAATTTCGATGATGAGCATCGGCACGCAATCGAACAAGGATGCCGATCCGGGTGTGGACAGCCCAACCCGCGACGACTCGAAACGCTGTGCATTTCGACGGTGAGCGCCGATCCGGATGCGAACAGGCCGCCCCACGACAACGCCAAACGCCGTGATTTGCAACGGTGAGTGACGGCACGGCGATCGAACGAGGGTGCCGATTCGGGTGTGGATAGTTCGATCCGAGACCACTCGAGACGCTGTGACTTGCAACGGTGAGCGACGGCACGGCAGTCGAACGAGGGCGCCGATTCGGGTGTGGACAGTTCGATCCTCGACCACTCGGAACACTGTGAAATTCGACGGTGAGCGACGGCACGGCAGTCGAACGAGGACGCCGATTCGGGTGCGGATAGCTCGATCCGCGACCACTCGGAACACTGTGAAATTCGACGGTGAGCGACGGCACGGCAGTCGAACGAGGGTACCGATTCGGGTGTGGATAGCTCGATCCGCGACCACTCGGAACCCTATGAAATTCGACGGTGAGCGAAGGCACGGCAGTCGAACGAGGGCGCCGATTCAGGTGTGGATAGCTCGATCCTCGACCACTCGGAACACTGTGAAATTCGATGGTGAGCGAAGGCACGGTGTCGCACGAAAGCGCCGATTCAGGCGTGACCGGCAGCACATGCAAACCACGCCGAAGCCCACGCATCCGCAGTCGCACCGACGCGGCAGAGCAGCACGCGCGCGCCCTCTCCACCGAAAGACACAGCACGTCGACTGCTTTAGGCGACCGGATATCCACATCGCGGCAAGCACGCGAATGGCACGCGCGATCGCGCGTGCGGTTAGAATGCGCGACCCCGAAGCCGCGTCGAAGATCGGGAACGGGCACGCAAGTCGACACCTGGCCCGTCCGGGTACCGACACTCACCATTGAAATACACAGCGCTTCGAGTGAATTCCCCGGCAGGTTATCCACACCGCGATGCGTGCGCGGCTCTATCGCCGATCCGCACTCGCCGTTAGAATGCGCGGCGCTCCGGATTTCGTGCGACGCCCGGAAGTCCGCACCAGGCAAGTCTCACGCGCGATCGGTCGGCGGCGCTCACCGGTCAAAGGCACAGCATTTTTCGTCGTCGCGATTCCCGGTTGTCCACACCCTGCATCGCGCATCCGGCCGCACTCACCGGTGAAATGCACAGTCTGCCGAGTGGTTTCGAGGCCGGGATATCCACAACCGACGCGGCGAAAAAATTCATCGCGGGCGCTGCGGCAACGTCGGTTCACGCACCTGCCCGCGATCGGCGCCGGATGCCGGAAAGCCCCGCAAATTCGGCCTCCGGACGCACGCTCACCGTTCGAATCCACAGCGTTTCGAGTGGGCGGAAACCCGGTTGTCCACATCCGCGCCGAAGCGGACGGCGCCCGCAAGCGCCGTCACTCGGCAATCGAACGGATGATCCGCGCCGGGTTTCCGCCAACCAGCGTATTCGGCGGGACGTCGCGCTTCACGACGGCACCCGCGCCGACAACCGAGTTCTCGCCGACCGTCACGCCGCCGATGATCGTCGCACCCGCGCCGATCCACACGTTGCTCCCGATCACGATCGGCCGGGCGACGACGGCGTCGCGCCGGCGGGACGGCTCGACCGGATGGCCCGACGTGATGAGACTGACGTTCGGCCCGATCATCACGTCGTCGCCGATGTCGAGGCCGCCGAGGTCATAGAACGTGCAGTTCTGGTTGATGAACACGTTGCGGCCGATCCGCGTATCGGCGCCGCCCGTCGCATAAAACGGCGGGATCAGCAGAAAACCGTCGTCCATCGCCCTTCCGATCAGTTCTCCGAACAATGTCCGGACGTCGTCCGCATCGTCGAACGTCAGACGGTTGAGCCGCGCGGTGATCGCCATCGTCCGCCCGAGCTCGGCGCGCATCGCAGCCGATTCCGGCGTGCGCCGGGGAATGATCGTGGTGCGATCGTCGTTCGCCATTCGTTGCCGTTCTCCGTGCGCGATCGAACCGGCACGCCGCGCATCACGCAGCGCCTGACTCGCCGAATACGATCGCATCGCCTTGAATTCAGTCATTCGGTCGACCCGCGCGGGGTCACCCGGTTTCCACGTTTCGCGCCTCGCCGACGGCCATCGTCCGGGCTCGTGCGGGCAGCCGCCGACGCTGCTGCAAAGCCAGCGGAACAGCAGGGTCGTGACCGCTGCAGCCGAGCACGCATACGTCAACTCCAAACTAGTAATCTCATAACTAGTTAATTCATGAACTTCCGCCATACAAGGCTTTGCGGGAAATTCCCTACCGCCCGCATCCTGCCGGACACGCACGCCCCGCGCCCGCGCCAGGCTCCGCCATTCTCGCCGTCCGCCCCTGTCCGAACCTCTCCCGCTCGGGTACGCTTGAGCATCCACCGACCCGACACGCACACCCATACGCGGAGGCGCGATGAAGCTCTACTACTGGCCGAAGACCCGGGCATTCCGGGCGCTGTGGATGCTGGAGGAAATCGGCGCCGTCTACGAGCTCGTGCCGATCGACTTGCGATCGCACGAACAGGGCAGCGACGCGTTCGTCCAGGTCAATCCGATGGCCAAGCTGCCCGCGCTCGACGACGGCAGCGAACCGTTCGCCGAATCCGGCGCCGTGCTGCTCTATCTCGCCGATCGCTGCCCGGGCGCCGGGCTCGGCATTGCACCGGACGATCCGCTGCGCGGCCGCTTCCTGCAGTGGATGTTCTTCACGCCCACCTGCCTCGAGCCGGCGATGGCCGAGAAATTCACCGGCGCGTCGGGCAATCCGGTCGCGTTCGGCTGGGGCAACATCACGCGCGTGCAGCGTGCGCTCGCGCAAACGCTCGCCCACAGCCGCTGGCTCGTCGGCGATCACTTCACCGCGGCCGACCTGCTGCTCGCCAGCACGCTGAAGATCGCGTTCGACGCGCACCTGCTGCCGCACGAAGGCGTGCTCGGCGACTACGTCGCGCGCGCCGAGGATCGCGACGGCCATCGCCGCGCGGTCGCGGTCGAACAGCGCGAAGCGGCGCGCCTGCTGCATGCGTGACGCGTGAACGGCACGGCCTTCCGTCGCGGCGGCCGCGCCCGCAGGCCGGCGCCCGCTCGCGCCGCTCACGGCCGTCATGCAGCCGGCCCGGGCGCCTTCGCGGCCGTGCCGGCCTCGACCACCACGCCCGGCGAGCCGCGCTCGTCCGTATCGGTGTCGACCGGCACGACTTCGTGAAAATGCGTGTAGTCGATGTGCGTGATGCCGCCTTCGTCGTGCATCAGGTCGACATAGCGGTGACGCCAGCGGATCTCCGCATGCGCCCACGAATAGCGCGCCTGCATCACTTGCGCGGTCGTCTCGTCGGAGCCCTCGATCGTGATCAGCAGCGACGCGTCGCGCGCGGCGAGCGACTCGGCCGTCTCGCCGAACAGCGGGCTCGTTTCGTCGATCACGTGCATCAGGTTCCAGCCGAGCAGGAAGATCGGATGCTCGCTGCGCACGAGCGGCAGGTCGTGGATCTTGCGCAGCGTATAACCCTCGTGCGTGCCTTCGACGCGCATCAGCCGCAGTTTCGCCTGCGCTTCGGCGATCACGTTCTGGCGCGCATTCGCGGCGCGCACCATCAGCGTCATCCGCCCGTTCAGCGGACGCACGATCGCGTAACGCGCGAACAGGATCTTCGCCTGCGGCCGCGAGAAGCGCGCGAACACGAGGCCGGTCGCCAGCGCGATGCCCGACATCCCGATGAAGATCTCGAAGGTCGAGACGACGTGCGCGTAGACGGTCTGCGGATGCATGTCGCCATAACCGACCGTCGCGAGTGTCTCGACGCTGAAGAAGAACGCGCCGGCGAACCCGGCCGGCGACTGGTTCGCGATCGGCGCGCGGCCGAGCAGGTAGAGCGTCGCGAAGCCGCCGTTGAGCAGCAGGAACAGCACCGCGAGCGACAGGAAGAATACGGGCCAGCTCACCGTCAGCGCGCGGTGATAGAGGTCGCGCCAGCCGAGCGGCGGCATCCCGTACGCGATCACGGGGCGGGTGCCCGACCAGATCTTGCGGCCGCGGCTGCGGGTGGCTGGGGAGGACGAATCGACGTTCATCGCGCAAGGGCCTGGAGCAAGGAGGCGATGAGCGTAGCACGCGCGGGCGGCGGCCGGGAATGCGCAGCGATGCGGAGCGGGCTCGCGCGTGCGGCGCGAAAAAAAGCCGGCCGCATGGGCGGCCGGCTTCGCGGTCGTTCTGCCTGCACGCGCGCGGCGTGCGGTCGTGCCTACTTGCGGTCGACGATCACGCGGTCGAACGTGCCGCCGTCGGCGAAGTGGGTCTTCTGCGCGTTCGCCCAGCTGCCGAAAACCTGCTCGACGCTGAACGTCTTCAGCGGCTTGAACTCGGCCGCATGCTTCTTCAGCACGGTCGCGTCGCGCGGGCGCAGATGGTGCTGCGCGATGATCTCCTGCGCCTGCGGCGTGTACAGGTAGTCGAGATACGCCTGCGCGACCTTGCGCGTGCCCTTCTTGTCGACGACCTTGTCGACGACGGCGACGGGCGGCTCCGCGAGGATGCTCGCCGACGGATACACGGCGTCGAATTCCGCCCCCGACGCACCGGTGTCCATCAGCGCGACTTCGTTCTCGAACGTGACGAGCACGTCGCCGATGCCGCGCTGCGTGAAGGTCGTCGTCGCGCCGCGGCCGCCCGAGTCCAGCACGGGCACGTTGCGGAAGATCGCCTTCTCGAAGTCGAGCGCCTGCTGGTCGGTCGCGCCCTTCTGCTTCTGGTAGCCCCATGCGGCGAGGTACGCGTAGCGGCCGTTGCCCGACGTCTTCGGGTTCGCGATGATCACCTGCACGCCCGGCTTCGCGAGATCGCTCCAGTCCTTGATCGCCTTCGGATTGCCCTTGCGCACGAGGAACACCATCGTCGTCGAGTACGGCGAGCTGCCGTCGGGAAAGCGCGCGCGCCAGTCCTTCGGCAGCAGCTGGCCGCGCTCGGCGAGCAGGTCGATGTCGTTCGGCTGGTTCATCGTCACGACGTCGGCCTGCAGCCCCTGCAACACCGACAGCGCCTGCGCGCTCGACGCGCCGTGCGACTGCTTGATCGTCACCGTTTCACCCGTCCGCTGCTTGTAGGCGGCGGCGAAGCTCGTGTTGATGTCCTTGTACAGCTCGCGCGTCACGTCGTACGACACGTTCAGGATCGACGTGTCCGCATGCGCGGCCGTGGCCGCCACGACCAGCGCCGCCGCGGCGCCCGTGTGCAGCCAGCGGCCGATCCCCTTGATGCTTGCCATCGTGATATGCCCCGTTTCCAGTGGTGGTGAATAGGCGTGACGGCACGCGTACGCGCTGTCATCGAAACGTAAGCGGGCATTCTAACGGCCGGGCGCGACGCACTTTCCAATCTGTCGTGGAAAGCAAATCTCGAATTCTGCTAAGCGGGCGCGTCGCTCGCGTACGCGCCGGATCCGGTGTTAAGATCGCCGTTCAGCCCCTTTTACGGTTCATCCATGTCCGTTGTCCCGCGTTCGCCGTCGATCCTTGCCGCCATCGCGGCAGGCGCGCGCGCGGCCGGGCTGAAACTGAAAAAACGACACCTCGACTGACGGGGGCGTCGCGTCCCGTCAGGCGAATGCCGGACGGGATGCCCGCAGGTCGTTTCTTTCTCCTTGCTCGCACGCCTCGCTCCGGCACCCCGCCGGCGGAACGGTTCCTTCCCACTCCGTTTCCACCATGAGGCTTTGCATGCACACACGTTTCGAAGGTATCTGGCTGCCGCTCATCACGCCGTTCCACGACGGCGAGGTCGATCACGGCGCGCTCACGCGACTCGCGCGCCACTATGCGGCGGCAGGGATCGCGGGTTTCGTCGCGGGGGCGACGACCGGTGAAGGCGTGCTGCTCGACGCGCGCGAACAGGACGCCGTGTTCGCGACGCTGCGCGATGCGGTGCCCGACCTGCCGATCGTCGTCGGGCTCACCGCGAGCGCCACGCACTTCGCGGCCGCCCGCGCACGCGAACTCGCCGCGCTGCGGCCCGACGGGCTGCTCGTCACGCCGCCCGTCTACGTTCGGCCGACGCAGGACGGGATCCGCCGCCACGTCGAGGCGATCGTCGAGGCGGCCGACCTGCCGGTCCTCGTCTACAACATCCCGTATCGCACCGGCGTGAACGTCGAACTGGAGACGCTGCAGGCGCTCGCGCGCGATCCGCGCGTCGCGGGCATCAAGGAGTGCGGCGGGACGCTCGACCGGATGAGCCGGCTCGTGCACGAGACGCCGCTCGCGATCCTCTCCGGCGACGACAACCAGAACTTCGCCGCGCTGTGTGCCGGCGCCCATGGCGCGATCGCCAGCAGCGCGCACGTGCTGCCCGAATGGCACGTGCGCATCCACGCGCTGCTGCGCGACGGCCGGCTCGCCGACGCGCGACGGCTGTCCGTCGCGCTGCAGCCGCTCGTCGCGGCGCTGTTCGCCGAGCCGAATCCGGCGCCGGTGAAGGCGGTGCTGGCCGCGCAGGGGTGGTGCGAGGACGGGCTGCGGTTGCCGTTCGTGCCGGCGAGCGAGGGGTTGCGGGAGCGGCTCGGCAAGCTGTGCGCGGCGCTGGAGGCGTCGGCGCAGACGGTCGCGGCAGCGTAGGATTTCGCTCCGAAAACTGTTTCAGACCGTCAGAATCCGCGACGCGCCATACTGCGCGAGATGGCCGTCGGCGGTGATGAGCAGCATCGGTTCGGACCAGGCCTGTGCGACCAGCAAGCGGTCGAACGGATCGCGATGGTAGTGGGGCAGATAGCGCACGGCGGCACCGTGCGCCGCCCGAACCGGCAGCTCCCGATATCGGCTCATCGCAATCGCTTCGACCAACCGGTCCACATCCACGTCCAGCTTCCCCGTTCCGGCCTTGATCGCGACTTCCCAGATGCTCGCGCTGCTGATGAACACCTCGTCGGCTTCGGCAATCAGATTGCGCGCGCGAGCGCTCAATTTCGGATCATTGGCCCACATCCAGAGAAAGATGTGCGTATCGAATAGCAGCCGCATCACTTTCCTTCGAACGCATCCAGCAAATCATCGGGAAGCGGTGCGTCGAAGTCGTCCGCGATCCATATCTGCCCCTCGAGGAGCCCGTAATGATGAATCGGCTTGAGCGGCACGAGCCGGACCGACTGCTTGCCGTCCTGCATGATCACGACGCGTTCGCCGGCGATCGCGGCATCGAGAAGCCGCTGAAGATCGAGCGCGGCTTCCGGGACAGTGGCAACTTGCATGATGGCCTCCGTTGAGTGATCCACCATTGTCACGACATTCGCCCCCTCCCTCCAATAGGCCGAACGCCCAGCCGAGCGCAGGCGCGTCGATCGTCATCATGCCGCCAGCGCTCCAGCCTCCCCTCGCGTCGCGTCCCGCACCGCCTGCGTGACGATCCGCGCGAGCCGCTCGACGGTCGGCGTCGCCGACGACGTCCGCCGCAGCAGCATCAGCGGCAGGCCCGGCAGTGCCGGCAGCCCGGACGACGCCGCGTCGAGCACACGCACCGACGCGGGCAGCCCGTAGTGCGAGCGCACGGTCAGCCCGAGGCCGGCCGCCGCCGCCGCCCACAGCCCGGCCAGGCTCGGCGTCGTGAACGCGACGCGCCACGGCACGCCCGCGCGGTCGAGCGCATCGGTCGCCGCGCCGAAGAAGCGGCACGGCCGGTCGAACACGACGAGCGGCAACGGCTCGCCCGATCCGCGCATCGCACGCAGACGCGCGGCGCCGTCGTCGACCGCATCCGCCGGTCCGTCGGCGTCCGGCACGCCGAAACCGCTCGCGCCGCCCGCCGCGATCCACTGCATCGGCACCTGCGCAATCGCGTCGCTGTCGATGCCCGCGCGCGACACCAGCGCCGCCGACGCCGGGTCGCCCCACACGAGCGCGAGATCGAGCTGGTTCGCGTCGAGCCGCTCGAGCAACTCGGCATTGCGCGCGACGCGCGCCTCGATCCTCACCTTCGGATGCGCACGTGCGAAACGCCCGAGCACGTCGGGCAGGATCGCTTCGCCGAAGTCCTCCTGCAGGCCGACCCGCACCCAGCCGTCGAGATTCACGCCGCGCACGGCAGCGGCCGCTTCGTCGTTCAGCTCGATCATCCGCCGCGCATAGCGCAGCATCGCGTCGCCGGCGTCGGTCAGCGCGAGCCCGCGGCCGGCCTTCACGAACAGCGGCGTGCCGGCCTGCTCCTCGAGCTTGCGGATCTGCGCACTCACCGCCGACGACGAACGCGCGACGCGATCGGCGGCCTTCGCGAAGCTGCCGAGATCCACACCCGCGACGAGGCTGCGCAGCGCCGCGACGTCGAAGTTCGGCCGGGCCAGCGTGGCGTCGGGTGCCACGAGCGACGCCTCGCCGTGGGCAGGGTCTTGTCCGGACATCTCAATCATCCCGTTTTATCGAACGATTCATCAAAAACTTTCCGATTTTCAGGATGAATGTAGGTCGCCACACTGGCGATGTCAATTTCCACACGGGCCCTGTCGCCATGGATACCTCCTGCCTAACATCCCCGTCCCCGTCCTTGCCAGCGCGCGATGCGCGCAGCCCGGCCCATCGCTGGCGCGTGCTCGCGGCCGGCGTCGCCGCGAACATGAGCTTTTCCGCCGCCGCGGCGGGCATTCCGACCACCGCCGTGTGGATGCGCTCGGCCTATCACCTGGACAACGGTGCGCTGGGCCTCGTGCTCGGCGCGCTCGGCTTCGGCGTCGCACTGTCCGAACTGCCGTGGGGAATCGCCGCCGACCGCTTCGGCGATCGCCGCGTGCTGCTCACCGGCCTCGTCGCGACTGCCGCGATGCTGGCGCTGATGGTGGCCACGATCGTCCCGGCCGCGCATGCGGTGCCGCCGCTCATGCGCGTCGTCGCGGCGATGTGCTGCGTCGGCCTGCTCGGCGGCAGCGTGAACGGCTCGAGCGGACGCGCGGTGATGCGTTGGTTCGGCGAGCGCGAACGCGGGCTCGCGATGAGCATCCGCCAGACGGCCGTGCCGCTCGGCGGCGGCGTCGGCGCGGCGCTGCTGCCGTCGCTCGCATCGCATGCGGGCTTCGCCGCGGTGTACGGCGCGCTGATGCTGCTGTGTGCCGGATCGGCCGCGCTCACGTGGCGCTGGCTGCACGAACCGCCCGACACGGGGGCCACCGCGCCCGCCGCCGCGAACCGCGCCGTCGGGCACCAATCGCCAGCCGCGCCCGCGCGCAGTCCGCTCGCGAGCGGCCGCGTCTGGCGCATCGTGCTCGGCATCGGCGCGCTGTGTGCGCCGCAGTTCGCGGTACTCACGTTCGCGACCGTGTTCCTGCACGATTTCGGCCGGCTCGGCCTCGCCGGCATCAGCGCGGCGATGGTCGCGCTGCAGTTGGGCGCGATGGTGATGCGCGTGTGGAGCGGCCGCCATACCGACCGGCACGGCAACCGGCGAGCGTACCTGCGCGGGTCGGTCTGCGTCGCGGCCGGATCGTTCGCGCTGCTCGCGGCCGCGACCGCCGGCAGCCCACATGTGCCGCTCGCCGCGATCGTCGCGATCCTCGTGTTCGCCGGCATCTGCGTGTCGGCCTGGCACGGCGTCGCGTACACCGAACTCGCGACGCTCGCGGGCGCGAACCACGCGGGCACCGCCCTCGGGATGGCGAACACGGTCGTCTATCTCGGGCTGTTCGCGACGCCGCTCGCGATTCCGCCGTTGCTCGCCGTCAGCTCGTGGAGCGTGGTGTGGCTCGCGACCGCGCTGATCGCGGCGGCAACGTACCCGTTGTTTGCCCGCTAGCAAGCGGGCGGGCGCGCCCAGCCCGACCCGCATAACCCGGCATTCAGAACTTGTACACGGCCGACAGCATCGCCGAGCGGCCGTCGCCGAACTCGACGGCCGACGATTGCGATGCGTTTCCCGCCACCTGCCGCACGCGTTCGACATAGGCGCGATCGAACAGGTTGTCGACGTTCAGCTGGAAGCGCAGCCTGCGGCTCACGTCGTACGACGCCATCAGGTTGTGCACCCAGTACGCGCCGAGCTTGCCGTCGCCTTGCGACGTCACGTTGCGCCGGCCGACGAAGTGCGAACCGTAGCCGACCGTCCAGCCGGCCGGCAACCGATAGGTCGTCCACAGGTTGAACGCGTGCCGCGGCGTGTTGCCGAGCGCCTGCCCGTCGCGGCGCGGCGTGGCCGGTGAACTGAGCGTGACGCTCGCGAGATACGTGTAGTTGGCGAACACGTCCCATTGCGGCGTCACCTTGCCCGCGGCCCCGAGCTCAATGCCGCGAACGCGCTGCCGGCCCACGAGCGCGTAGCTGCCGTCGGCCATGCGTTCGCGCGCGTTGTTCTTTTCGGTCTGGAACAGCGCGCCGTTCAGCGCGACGCCCGCGAGCCCCTCCCATTTCGCACCGAGCTCGAAGCTCTCGTTCTTCTCGGGCGCGAGCGCGCCAGTTGCCGCGCTCACGCCGGAGCCGGAGGTCACGAGAAATTCGGCGGACGGGTTGAACGACGTGCCATACGCGAAATACACGCGACCGTTGTCGGTCGGCTTGAACACGAGCCCCGCGCGCGTGCTCAGGTGACGGTCGGAACTGTCCGCGCGCTCGGCGGGCTTGCCGGCCGCGGCCCCTTTCGCCCAGCCGTCGATCCAGTCGTGCCGCAGCCCGACGTCGATGTCCCAGTAGCGGCCGACCGAGATCGTGTCGAACGCGTACAGTGCCTTCACGACCAGCGCGGTGTCCTGGCGGGCACTGTCCTCGCGCTGCGCCGGGCCGCGCCACACGCCGGGCGGCGCCGCGAGCGCAAAGCCGTCGGCCGGGTAGAACCGGTTGAGCCCGTACGAATAGGTCGTGCGGCCGTACGTTTCGCGCGAGATCTCGAAGCCCGTGACGAGCGTGTGCCCGACGCCGAACGTCGTGAACGTGCTCGTCACGTTCGTCTGGTTCGCCCACATCGCGGTCGACGCGTCGCGGCCGTAGCCTTGCGGCCCGGCCGGCTTGTAACGCCCGGGCGGCAGCCCTTCCAGGCTCACGCGCGCCCCCGAAATCACCGTATCGCGATTCAGGTGCGCGTAGCGGCTCAGGTTCTGCACCTTCAGGCTGGACGACACGTCGTGCTCGGCCTTCACGGTGACGGCATCCGCAGCGATCCGTTCGCGATCCAGATTGCGCCAGCCGAAATAGCGGTCGCGCGACATGCCGGCCAGCACCTGGCCGTTGTGCGCAGGCAGCCCGTAGTCGGGCAGGTTGTTGTCGTACTGGTGAAAATAGCCGAGCGTGACGCGCGTCGGCGTGCCGAGGCCAAATGCGAGCGACGGCGCGACGCCCCAGCGGCGCTTGCGGATGTCGTTGCGGCCCGGCACGTCGTTCACATGCGCCATCGCGTTCAGGCGGAACGCGGCCCGGCCTTCGGTGCCGGGCACCGGCCGGTTCGCATCGAGCGTCACGCGGCGGTAGCCGGACGTACCGAGCATCGTGCCGGCCTCCGTGAGCGCGCCGGCTTTCGGCGTCTTGCTGGTCAGGTTCACCGAGCCGCCCGTCGTGCCCGCGCCGCCGAATACCGAGTTCGGCCCCTTGATCACCTCGACCGCCTCGATGTTGAACAGGTCGCTCCGATTGTTCTGCGCACTGTCGCGCAACCCGTCGAGCTGCAGGTTCGCGTTCGCGCCGAAGCCGCGGATATTGAACATGTCGCCCGACCCGCCGCCGCCTTCTCCCGCGTTGAACGTGATGCCCGCGACGTTCGACAGCGCGTCGCGCAGGCTCAGCGCCTGCTGTTCGTCGAGCAGCGCGCGCGGCACGACGGTGATTGTCTGCGGCACGTCGAGCAGCGGCTTCGCATATTTCGCGGAACCCGACCGGTCGACGCGCGTACCGGCGTCGCGATTGCCGTGGACGAAGATCGGGCTCAGATGCGGCGCGTGGCGCGGCTCGTCCTCTTCCGCGCACGCAGGCGCGGCGGCACAGGTCACCATCGCGAACGCAACGGACGCGGTCGCGCGACGCGGCGGCGTCGCGCTCGACAGAATGCAACGACTCATGTTCACTCCACCCCATTAACGAGAATGGTTCTCATTCAATAGAAATGGAGTCGACGTGGCAATTGGACACGTACGAACTTCGGGATCCGAATGAATCGTCGAACGACGCGGGCATGGCGCAGGCCAGCATGGCGCAGTGTGGCGTCTCGATCATTCGCACGGAGCGTGCGACAGCTGGCTGCGCGCGGTCTTCGCGTTCAGGAGGCCGCCGACGCTGTACACGCCACCGATGCGCGGCACCGTGAAATGGCAGCCGTTCGTCACACGCGGGCGGCGCAGCACGCCCCACGGCGCCCGCGCATTCGTCAGGCCGCCTCGCGCGCCAGCGCGCGCCGCGCGGCCGGCCGCTCGGCCTCGCGCTGCGCGTGGGCTGTCCACGCCGCATGCTGCGTCATGTCGAGTCCGATCGCGACACCCCAGCGATACAGCACCAACAGGAACGGATCGACGATCGAATGCGCACCCGGTTCAGCCCACGTTCGGCCATCGGCGAGCGCGGCCTCGATCGAGGCGTTCGCGGCTTCGATCGTGCCGCGCCCGTGTGCGCTGACCGCGCCGTGCAGCGCCGGATCGCCGATGAAGCGGCCCGGCCGCCACAACGCGCCGTAGCCGACGCCGTGCACCCAGCCGACCAGCCAGGCGAGCCATTCATGACACCGCGCCTCGCGCAGCGGTTCGCCGAGCGGCAGCAATTGCGCATCCGGATAGCGGTGCGCGAGATACGTGAGGATCGCAGGCGTTTCGGTCAGCACGCTCGGCTCGCCCGGAATCGCGAGCACGGGCACGCGCGCCTTCGCGTTGATCGCCAGATAGGGCGCTGCGAGGTTCTGCTGCTTCTGCACCGAGACGATCTCGACGTCGAACGGCGCGCCGGTTTCCTCCAGCGCGATATGAGCGGCTAGCGAGCAGGCGCCCGGCGAAAGATAGAGACGATATGCGTTCATGGTGTGTGGCCCGACGGCGCTGTGGAAGACGGAACCGAGTGTAGGAACGCATCCCGATGCGCGGCAAACGAAGAATTGTCGTGCTTGAACATTAGTGTTACTAATACCCGCATGCGACGCATCCACCTCCCCCCGCTCCAGACGCTGCGTGCGTTCGAAGCCGCCGTGCGGCTGCAGAGCTTCACGCGCGCGGCCGATGCGCTTGCGCTCACGCAAGGCGCCGTCAGCCAGCACATCCGCGCGCTCGAGGCGCAGCTCGGCTACCCGCTCTTCACGCGCGAACGCAACGGCGCAACGCCAACGCATGCCGCGCATGCGCTCGCGCTACAGGTGCGCCAGGGCCTGAGCGTGCTCGAACGCGCGTTCGAGCCGGCGCTCGCCGTACGCAGCCGCCCGCGTACCTGCGACGTGACGCTGAACGTCAGCGTGCTGCCGAGTGTCGCCGAGCGCTGGCTCGCACCACGCCTGCCGCGCTTCACGGCCGCGCATCCGCACATCGCGATCGCGCTGCACCCGGACGTGGCGCTCGCGCCGCTGCGCAAGCGCGACCGCATCGACGTCGCGCTGCGCTACGGGCCCGGCAGCTGGCCGGGCGTCGTCGCCGAAAAGCTGATGAACGAGACGATCTTCCCGGTCGCGAGCCCCGCGTACCGCAATCGCGACGGCATTGCGCCGCGCGTGCCGGCCGATCTCGTGCGCGCGACGTTGCTGCGCCATCCCGCGCAGCCATGGGAACCGTGGCTCCAGGCTGCGCGGCTCGACCTCACCGAATCCGCTCGCGCGCCGCGTTTCACCGATGCGAATGCGCTGATCGACGCGACGCTGAAAGGGCGCGGCGTCGCACTCGCGCGCCGCTCGCTGATCGAGCCCGAGCTCGCGGACGGCACGCTCGTGCGCGTATCGACGGTGCGCGTGACCGACGTGTATGCGCACTACGTCGTATGGCGCCCCGGCCATCCGCAGGAAGCGGCGATCCGCACGTGGCTCGACTGGCTGCGCAGCGAAGCGCGGCGCAGAACGCCGCGCCGCTGACGCTGCGGCTGACGCTCACGCGCGCGTCGGCATCGCCACCTTGTCGAGCGTGATCGGCAGATCGCGCACGCGCACGCCCGTCGCGTGATAGATCGCATTCGCGATCGCCGCCGGCACGCCCGTGATCCCTATTTCGCCGATGCCGCGGATGCCGAGCGGGTTGAAATGCGTGTCGCGTTCGTCGACGAAGCTCACGTCGAGATCGCCGATATCCGCATTCACGGGTACGTGATATTCGGCGAGGTTCGCATTCGTGAAGCGGCCATGCCGCACGTCGAGGAACGAGCCTTCCTCGAGCGCGGTGCCGAGCCCCCACACCATCCCGCCGATCAGCTGGCTGCGTGCGGTCTTCGCATTCAGCAGGCTGCCGACGCTGTACACGCCGACGATGCGCGGCACCCGGATCGTGCCGAGCTCGGCATCGACGTGTACTTCGGCAAACACCGCGCCGAACGAATGAGATGCATAGCGCGACTTCTCGTCGCCCGGCTTCGCGGTTGCCTGCGCTTCGAGCGGCCGTCCGCCCGCGCGCGCGATCACCGCGGCGGCCGGATCGCGCCGCGACGGCTCGCCGCGATGCACGAGCCAGCCGTCGTCGACCGTCACGTCGTCCGCCGCGACGCCGTGCAGCGGCGAGCCCGAATCGGCGATCGCCAGCGCGATCAGCATCGCGCGCGCCCGCAGCGCGGCGTCGCGCACGGCCGGCGCGACGCTCGCCGCCGATTGCGAACCGCCCGACACCGGCGCGCGCGGCAGGCTCGAATCGCCGAGCACGAAGCGCACGTTCTGCGGCGCGAAGCCGAGCGCGTCGGCGGCGACTTGCGTCATGACCGTGTAGGTGCCGGTGCCGATGTCCTGCGTGCCCGACGCGACTTCGGCCGTGCCGTCCGGCAGGATGCGCGCACGCGCAGACGCCTCGCTGCGATTCGCCGGATACGTCGCGGCGGCCATCCCGAGACCGACCAGCGTGTCGCCGTCGCGCATCGTGCGCGGCCCGCCGGTGCGCCGCGACCAGCCGAAGCGTTGCGCGCCGGCCTGGTAGCACTCGCGCAGCTTGTTGCTCGACCACGGCTTCCCGTCCTCCGGATCGACTTCCGCGTAATTCGCGAGCCGCAGCGCGACCGGATCCATGCCGAGCCGCCACGCGAGCTCGTCCATCGCCGATTCCAGCGCGAACGAACCGGACGCCTCGCCGGGCGCGCGCATGAACGTCGGCGTGCCGACGTTCAGCGACACGATCCGGTGCGTGGTCGCCTGGTTCGGCACTGCATACATGATCCGCGACGGCATCCCGCACATCTCCGTCCAGTCCTCGAACGTCGACGTAGTGACGATCGAGTCGTGGCGCAGCGCGGTCAGCGTGCCGTCGGCGCGCGCGGCCAGCACGACGCGCTGCTCGGTGAACGGGCGGCCGCCGACCGGGCCGAACATCTGCGGCCGCGTCAGCGCAAGGCGCACCGGGCGGCCCACCTGGCGCGCGGCCATCGCGCACAACGACACGTGCGACCACGACGATCCCTTGCAGCCGAAGCCGCCGCCGAGGAACGGCGAGATCACGCGCACCTGCTCCGGCGCGATGCCGAACACCGCGGCCACCGCCGTGCTGGCGCCCGACACGCCCTGCGTCGCGTCGTGCAGCGTGAGCGTCGGGCCGTCCCAGTGCGCCATCGTCGCGTGCGGCTCGAGCGGATTGTGATGCTGCATCGGCGTCGTGTAGGTGGCGTCGATGCGCACCGCGCCCTCGCGCAGGCCTGCATCGACGTCGCCGCGCTGCGTGTCCATCGCGCGCCCCTGCTGCTTCGGCGGCACGCGCGCGCCGCGCTTCGCGCGCGCGAAATCGAGCGTGGCATCGCTCGCGCGATAGCGCACCTGCACGGCATTCGCGGCGTCGGTCGCCTGCTCGAGCGTTTCGGCGACGACGACCGCGACAGGTTCGTTGCTGTAGCGCACTGTGTCGTCCTGCAACAGCGTGAGCCGGCGCCCGGCCGGCGGCGACAGCGGCGTGCGGCCGCCGTTGGGCAACCGCATCGCGTTCTCGTGCGTCATCACGAGCAGCACGCCGGGCATCGCGCGTGCGCGTGCCGCGTCAATCGATTCGATGCGCCCCGCTGCGATCGTGCTCGTCACGAGCACCGCGTGCGCGAGGCGCGTCTCGGCGAATTCGGCCGCATAGCGCGCGCCGCCCGTCACTTTGAGTACGCCGTCGACACGGTCGAGCGGCTGTCCGGTCACCGTGTTCATGCCGCATCTCCCGTCGTGCCAGCCGCCGCCTGCACCGCACGGACGATCGCGCGCTGCGCGAGCGCGACCTTGAATCGATTGCCGTCGAGCGGCCGCGCGTCGCGCAACGCGAGCGCAGCCGCCTCGCGCAGCGCCGCATCGGTCGGCGCGCGGCCGACGAGATGCCGTTCCGCGGCCGTCGCACGCAGCGGCTTGTGCGCCACGCCGCCGAGCGCGATGCGCGCCTCCGTCACCTGCGCACCGTCCAGCCGCAACGCGGCGGCCACCGCGACCAGCGCGAACGCGTAACTCGCGCGGTCGCGCACCTTCAGGTAGTGCGCATGGTCCGCAAAGCGCGGCGGCGGCAGATCCACCGACGTAATCAGTTCGCCCGGTTCGAGCGTCGTGTCGAGATCGGGCCGATCGCCGGGCAACCGGTGAAACGACGCGAACGGAATCTGCCGCGCGCCGCGTGGGCCGCTCACCTGTACGACCGCGTCGAGCGCCGCGAGCGCGACGCTCATGTCCGACGGGTTCACCGCGACGCACTGCGGACTGGCGCCGAGAATCGCGTGCATCCGGTTGTGCCCGCCGATCGCCGCGCAGCCGCTGCCCGGCTCGCGCTTGTTGCATTGCGCGAACGCGGGATCGTAGAAATACGGGCAGCGCGTGCGCTGCATCAGGTTGCCGCCGACGGTCGCCATGTTGCGCAATTGCGCGGACGCGCCGGCGAGCAGCGCCTGCGACAGCAGCGGATAGTCCGCGCGGATACGCGGATGAGCGGCCGCATCGCTGTTGCGCACGAGCGCACCGATACGCAGTCCGCCATCCGGCAACGCGTCGACCGTATCGAGGCCCGCGATGCGCGTGATGTCGATGAGCGTGACGGGCCGCGCGACGCCGCCCTTCATCAGGTCCAGCAGGTTCGTGCCGCCGCCGATGAAGGCCGCGCCCGGCCGCTGCGCCGCCCGCACGGCGCCCGCGACGTCGGTTGCCCGTTCGTAGGAGATCGCTTCCATGGCCGGGTCCTCCCGCGCTAGCCGTTCGCCGCGTGCGCGGCGCGCACGGCGGCGACGATGTTCGGGTACGCACCGCAGCGGCACAGATTGCCGCTCATGCGCTCGCGGATCTCGTCGTCCGACAGTTGTGCGGGCCGGCGTCGCACGTCGTCGGTGACGGCGCTCGCCGCGCCCGCCGAAAACTCGTCGAGCAGCGCGGTCGCGGAACACAGCTGGCCGGGCGTGCAGTAGCCGCACTGGAATGCATCGTGATCGACGAACGCACGCTGCATCGGGCTCAGCACGCCGCCGCGCGCGAGCCCCTCGACGGTCGTGATCCGCTCGCCTTCGTGCATCACCGCGAGCGTCAGGCACGCGTTGATGCGCCGCCCGTCGACGAGCACCGTGCACGCGCCGCATTGCCCGCGGTCGCAGCCTTTCTTGGTGCCGGTGAGGCCCGCGTATTCGCGCAGCGCGTCGAGCAGCGTGACGCGCGGTTCGAGCTGCAGCGTGTATTCGCGCCCGTTGATGTCGAGCCGCACGGGCTGCGCCGGGACCGTATCGCGATGTGTCGCCGCAGGCGTGAATGTCGTGTGCGGCTGCTGCGGATGAACGTGCGATGCGGCGCCGACGGTCGCGGCCGCCGCCGCCGATTGCAGAAAGCGGCGCCGTGCGGCGCTGGAGGGCGTATCGTGCGGCAACGGCGGCGACGCCGCATGGCCGGCCGCGAGCGGCGACGGGGCAGCATCGCTCGCGGGTCCGGTGGACGGGGGGATGGGTCGATCGCTGGACATGGCTTCTGCTCGCTCCGTGGTTGATGGATGCGGATACGCCGCCTGTGCCCGGATGGCCGCGCGGGACGGCGCGTGCATCGGCGCTGCGAGCAATTCCGGTGCCGCAAGCCGACACGGGTCTTCGCCTGCGCCGGGCAGATTGCGTTCATGCGTTGCGAACGGACCGCACGCAGGTATCGGTTACCGCTCCTGTCACGTGCGTGCCGCTACGCTGGCGCGTGGCTGACCGCCGGCTGTCGATGCGGTAAAAAACACGCATTCGGCAGTGGCGCGGGCGACACATCGACCGACGCTGGCCAAAGGTGTCCGCACCGCCGTGCACGACACGTCGCATCGCGTGCATGGTTCGTCGCGTTGCACGCGCGTGTAATGCGCGCGGCCACTACATCCGCCATGAAAATTCGGCGGGTCGACCCGGCTCCGCCGCCGTGAAAGCGTATGGTTAGCATCACGAAAGCCGTTCGCGATCACGCGCCGGTCGCAAACGATTCACCGAATCGTCGCATCGCACGGGCATACTCGAAAACGTTTCCCGATCCGCCTGCCAGGAGAGAAGTGATGCGTCGTGTTGCCCTCGTCGTCGTTCTATGTGCCGCCGCCTTCGTCGCCGCCTGCAGCGATGACGCGCCGCACGACACGCACGCGACCGACGCCTCGCAACAGGCCGGCGCATCGTCCGGCGCCGCGAGCGCGTTCAACAGCGCTGCCGGTGCGAGCACCGCCGCGTCCGACGCCGCGCCGCTCGCGCCGCCCGTCGTCCACTACCCGCCCGACGATGACGACGACGCGAAGCCCGCGGCGAACGCGGGCGCGTCCGCCATCGCCGCGTCGTCGCCGCACTGATCCCGCCGTTCCTGTCGGTGTCCCCGTTCCCCGATCGCAGAACCGAGGTGAAATAACATGACGTCATCCAGCCGCCGCCGTTTCCTGCATACCGTCGCACAGTCGGCGGGCGCGGCCGTCGCGCTCAACGCGTTCCCCGAATCGATCCGCCGCGCGCTCGCGATTCCGGCCGCGCGCGGCACCGGCACGATCCACGATGTCCAGCACATCGTCGTGTTCATGCAGGAGAACCGCTCGTTCGACCATTACTTCGGACACCTGCGCGGCGTGCGCGGCTACAACGACCGCTTCCCGATTCCGCTGCCGAACGGCAAGCCGGTGTGGTACCAGCCGTCGAAGGAAGACCCGGCGAAGCCCGTGCTGCCGTTCCGGCTCGACACGAAGACGACCAGCGCGCAGTGCCTCGGCGCGCTCGACCACTCGTGGGCGAAGACCCACGCGGCGATCGACGGCGGCCGCTACGACCAGTGGCCCGCGAACAAGACCGACATGACGATGGGCTATCACGTACGCGAGGACATCCCGTTCCACTACGCGCTCGCCGATGCGTTCACCGTGTGCGACAACTACTTCTGCTCGCTGCCGGGGCCGACGCACCCGAACCGTTCGTACCTGATGACGGGCACGGTCGACCCGACCGGCAAGTTCGGCGGCCCGCTGCTCGACAACGCCGACTACGTCGACGGCGACCTGCCGCCCGCGTACCAGCTGCTGTCGTGGACGACCTTCCCCGAACGGCTCGAAGCGCACGGCGTGTCGTGGCAGATCTACCAGCAGGGGCTCACGTGGGCCGATCCGTACAACGGCAACTACGGCACGAACATCCTGCAGAACTTCACGAACTTCATCAATGCGAAGCCGGGCTCGTCGCTGTACCAGCGCGCGCAGACGGTGCGCACGCTCGACAACCTGAAGGACGACGTGATCAACGACCGGCTGCCGCAGGTGTCGTGGCTGCTGCCGCCCGCCGTGTTCTCCGAGCATCCGAAATACACGCCCGCGTACGGCGCGAACTACACGTCGCAGATCCTCGACGCGCTGACGTCGAACCCCGACGTGTGGGCGAAGACGGTGCTGTTCATCATGTACGACGAAAACGACGGCTTCTTCGATCACGTCGTGCCGCCGCAGCCGCCGACCTCGGCCGCGCAGGGCGCATCGACCGTGACCACCGACGGCGAGCTGCATACGGTCGTGAATCCCGGCCGCGGCGGCAGCTACACGGCCGACGGGCTGCCGTACGGCCTCGGGCCGCGCGTGCCGATGACGGTCGTGTCGCCGTGGTCGAAGGGCGGCTTCGTGTGCTCGCAGGTGTTCGACCACACGTCGGTGATCCGCTTCATCGGCGAGCGCTTCGGCGTCGACGAGCCGAACATCACGCCGTGGCGCCGGACCGTCTGCGGCGACCTCACCGCCGCGTTCGACTTCCGCTCGTCCGACGCGACGTTCCCGACGCTGCCCGATACGAGCCAGTACCGCTCGATCGCCGACCAGCAATGCACGTCGCAACCCGCGCCGACCGTGCCCGCGACGCCGTCGCCGATCGACCCGCAGGAACCCGGCGTGCGCCCGGCGCGCGCGCTGCCGTATGAACTGCACGTGAACGCGAGCCTCTATGGCGGCAACACGCTGCGCATCGAGTTCGCGAACCGCGGCAACCAGGGCGCGCACTTCCAGGTGTACGCGACCAACCGCACCGACGGCCCGTGGCGCTACACGGTCGGCGCGCGCCGCGTGCTGCACGCGGACTTCGACCTGACGGAGACGAACGGTGCGTATGCGTTCTCGGTGTACGGGCCGAACGGCTTCGTGCGGATGTTCGCGGGCAACGTGTCGGCCGCGACGGCGCGCCGCCGCAACCAGGCGCAGCCGGAGGTGAAAGCCGGCTACGACATCGCGAACGGCAACCTGTACCTGAAGCTGCGCAACCACGGCAGCGGTCACGTGACGCTGACGCTGACCGACAACGCGTACGGCACGCCCGCGCGCCAGGTGACCCTGCACGGCGGCGACGAGCGCGTCGAGCAATGGGCGCTCGCGTCGAGCCACCACTGGTACGACGTGACGGTGAGCGACGGCGTGAACGGCACGTTCTCGCGCCGCTTCGCGGGCCACGTCGAGAACGGCCGGTCGAGCTACTCGGATCCGGCCGCGGTGCGCCCGGTCTCCGCGTCGTAAGCGCGGCGGCACGACGGTGCGCGGCGTCGGCCTCGCGGCGCGCGCCGTCGAATCTCAGATCGCGTGCGCGAGCGCGCGCTCGACGGGCGCGAGGTCGAAGCCGTCGTCCGCGTCGCGAAAGCGCAGCGGCGCCGCGCAGTGCACCAGCGTGTCGATGAAGTACTTCGCGCGCGGCCACGGCCCGAAGCCGGCCGCGGTGTTGATGTGCCCCGCGTCGCCGAGGTTCACGAATGCGCTGCCGAGCCGCTGCGCGAGCGTGCGCGCATCGGCGAGCGGCATCCACGGGTCGGTTTCGCTGCCGATCACGATCGACGGCACCGCGAGCCGGCGCGCGTCGAACGGCCCGGCGAACGTGAACTTCTCCGGACTGGCGGGCGCGACGAGCAGCACGCCCGCGACGTCGGCCGCCTGCGGCCATTGCGCGAGCGCATGCGCGGCCGCGAGGCAGCCGAAGCTGTGCGCGGCCAGCACGAACGGGCCGCGCTCGCGTTCGAGCAGCACGCGCACGGACTGCGCCCAGCGCGCGAGATCGGGGGCGTCCCAGTCGGCCTGCTCGACTCGCAGCGAACGCGGGAACTGCCGCTCCAGCCAGGTCTGCCAGTGGGCGCCTTCGCTGCCGTGCAGGCCCGGAACGGTCACGAGCCGCGGCGGCCACGCCGATTTGCTGCATGCGCGCATGATTGCCCTCGCTTGCTTTGCTTGGAGACGAGGTTCGATTGTGGCGCGCCGCCGGCGGCGGCCGAACCAATATTTTGTGCTTTGCTTTTGCGCGCGACGGTAGCCGGGCGACCGCCCGGGCGGGCCCCGCGGTGCGGGCCGGCCGCCTCGCGGCGGCGCAATGCGCCGCGAAACCGTAGAATGTAGGCTTCCCGCTTGCCTTGCATCGGATCGAACCGGGGCGCCCCGCGCCGGTTCCGATCGACAGGAGACGCCCGATGTCCGCTACGCCCGCCGGCGCGCTGCGCCCGTTCCATCTCGCCTTCCCCGTGTCGAGCCTCGCCGGCGCGCGCGCGTTCTACGGCGGCCTGCTCGGCTGCCCCGAGGGCCGCAGCTCGGAACACTGGGTCGACTTCGACTTCTTCGGCCATCAGCTCGTCGCGCACCTCGCGCCGGACGAAACCGGCAAGAGCGCGGTGAACCCGGTCGACGGCGACGACGTGCCCGTGCGCCATTTCGGCGTCGTGCTGTCGATGGACGAATGGCATGCGCTCGCCGACAAGCTCAAGGCCGCGCACACGCGCTTCGTGATCGAGCCGCACATCCGCTTCAAGGGTGAGGTCGGCGAGCAGGCGACGATGTTCTTCCTCGATCCGTGCGGCAACGCGCTCGAGTTCAAGGCGTTCGCCGACATCGGCCAGCTGTTCGCGAAGTAAGCGCATGAAGATCCTGTTCTACTCGCCGCACCAGGAAGCCGGCGCCTGGCGCGATGCGATCGCGCAGGCGCTGCCCGAGGCCGAGCTGCGCGCGTGGCAGCCGGGCGACACGGCCGCCGCCGACTACGCGCTCGTGTGGCGCGCGCCGCGCGAGCTGTTCGCGCCGCGCGACGGCCTGCGCGCGATCTTCAACCTCGGCGCGGGCGTCGATGCGCTGCTCGCGCTCGATCGCGCGCATCCCGGCACGCTGCCGCGCGACGTGCCGCTGGTGCGCCTCGAGGATTCGGGCATGGCGCGGCAGATGATCGAATACGTGACGCACGCGGTGCTGCGCTACCTGCGCCGCTTCGACGAATACGACGCGTTGCAGCGCGAGCGCCGCTGGCAGGTGCTGGAGCCGCATCCGCGCGCGAGCTTCACCGTCGCGGTGCTCGGCCTCGGCGTGCTCGGCGCGCAGGTCGCGCAGGCGCTCGCGGCGCTCGGCCTGCCGGTGCGCGGCTATAGCCGCAGCCCGAAACGGCTCGACGGCGTCGCGACCTTCGCGGGCGACGACGCGTTCGACGCGTGCCTCGACGGCGCGAAGGTGCTCGTCAACCTGCTGCCGAGCACGCACGATACCGACGGGATCCTGTCGGCGCGGACCTTCGCGAAGCTGGCGCCGGGTGCATACCTGGTGAACGTCGCACGCGGCGCGCACCTCGTCGAAGCCGACCTGCTCGACGCGCTCGCGAGCGGCCAGGTCGCCGCCGCGACGCTCGACGTGTTCCAGCACGAGCCGCTACCGGTCGACCACCCGTTCTGGCACGCGCCGCGCATCACGATCACGCCGCACAGCTCGGCCGAGACATTGCGCGACGAAGCCGTCGAGCAGATCGCCGGCAAGATCCGCGCGCTCGAGCGCGGCGAGCGCGTCGGCGGCATCGTCGACTACGCGCGCGGCTACTGAATTCCGCCTATACGAAACTGGAGACAACCATGACGTTCCCCACCGCCGTCAAGATCGTCGAAGTCGGCCCGCGCGACGGGCTGCAGAACGAAAAGACCTTCGTACCGACCGACGTGAAGATCGCGCTCGTCGACCGGCTGTCGCGCGCCGGCTTCCGCAATGTCGAGGCCGCATCGTTCGTGTCGCCGAAATGGGTGCCGCAGATGGCCGACGGCGCCGACGTGATGGCCGGCATCGAGCGTCGCCCGGGCACCGTGTATTCGGTGCTCACGCCGAACCTGAAAGGCTTCGAGAACGCGCTCGCCGCACGCGCCGACGAAGTGGTGATCTTCGGCGCGGCGAGCGAGGCGTTCTCGCAGCGCAACATCAACTGCAGCATCGCGGAGAGCATCGCGCGCTTCGAGCCAGTCGCGAAGGCCGCGAAGGATGCCGGCCTGCGGCTGCGCGGCAGCGTGTCGTGCACGCTCGGCTGCCCGTACCAGGGCGAGGTGCCGGTCGCGTCGGTCGTCGACGTCGTCGAACGCTTCGCCGCGCTCGGCTGCGACGAGATCGACATCGCCGACACCATCGGCGTCGGCACGCCGACGCGCACGCGCGAAGTGCTGTCGGCCGTCACGCGCGTGTTCCCGCGCGAACGGCTGTCGGGCCACTTCCACGACACCTACGGCCAGGCGCTCGCGAACATCTACGCGGCGCTGTTCGAAGGGATCGAGATCTTCCACGCGTCGGTCGCCGGCCTCGGCGGCTGCCCGTACGCGAAGGGCGCGACCGGCAACGTCGCGACCGAGGACGTGCTGTACCTGATGCAGGGCCTCGGCATCGACACCGGCATCGATCTCGCGCAGGTGGTCGCCGCCGGCGACTTCATCTCGAACGCGATCGGCCGCGCGAACGTGTCGCGCGCCGGTCGCGCGCTGCTCGCCAAGGCGCAGAGCGCGGCCGACGCGCCGAGCTGCGCGTGACCCCGACACTCACGGACTCCCCATGACGACACCCGCTTCATTCGACTCTCTCCCCGATTCCGCGCGACGCGTCGCGCTGCTGCTGCGCGAACGCGGGCATGCGAAAGGGATCGTGATGCTCGCCGAAACCGGCAAGACCTCCGCCGAAGCCGCGGCCGGGCTCGGCTGCTCGGTCGCGCAGATCGCGAAGTCGATCCTGTTTCGCCGCGAATCCGACGGCCTGCCGGTGCTCGTCGTCGCGAGCGGCGTGAATCGCGTCGACGAGAAGAAGGTCGCCGCCCAGGTCGGCGCGGTCGGCCGCGCCGATGCGAAGTTCGTGCGCGACCATACCGGCTACGCGATCGGCGGCGTGTGCCCGATCGGCCATCTCGTCGAACCGGTCACGCTGATCGACGCCGACCTGCTCGAGCTCGACAGCCTGTGGGCGGCCGCCGGCCATCCGCACGCGGTGTTCAACCTGTCGCCGCAGGAACTCGTCGCGCTGACGGGTGCGCCGGTCGCCGACGTCGCATTGCGTAACGACGCATGAGCGACGTGCCGGTACTGGTCGGCACGGTCGCCTCGCCGTGCACCGACGTCTGCAGGATCGATCCGCGCACCGACTGGTGCGCGGGCTGCCTGCGCACGCGTGACGAGATCAAGGGATGGCGCGCGTCGGACGACGACGCGAGACGCGTGCTGCTCGCGCGGCTCGACGCGCGGCGGCGCCTGCTCGCGCGGAGCGGCGCATAAAAAAATGCCGTTCGGCCTGCTTGGCGAACGGCATGAGATCGGAATCCTGTGAACGTGATCAACGTCACAGCCCGCATCATACGAGCGACGCTGCAGCGTCGCATCGGGTGTTTCCCTACAACTCCTTACGACCTGTCTGGCGCGCAATCCGCGTGCCCGGAGGCGACGCCGATGGGCTTGGCGGCAAGCGCAGCGGCAAGCCGAATCGCACGACCGTTTCAGTTGCCGACCGCCGCGCGACGCGCGGGCACGATGCGCCAGCCGAGGTTCACGCCGGCCGCCGCGAGCAGGATCAGCAGCGCGCCGAGCACCTGCGTCCACGCGAGCGTCTGCCCGAACGCGACGCGATCGACGATGATCGCGACGACCGGATAGACGAACGACAGCGCGCCCGTCATCGCGACCGGCAGCTTCTGGATCGCGCCGTACAGCAGCACGTACATCAGGCCGGTGTTGACGACGCCGAGCACGACGAGATCGAGCCACTGCGCGGCCGTCGCGGGCAGCGTGTCGAAGTGCGCGAACGGCGCGAGCAGCACGAT
Organism: Burkholderia sp. SCN-KJ; assembly: GCF_024656005.1. Classification (NCBI taxonomy): domain Bacteria; kingdom Pseudomonadati; phylum Pseudomonadota; class Betaproteobacteria; order Burkholderiales; family Burkholderiaceae; genus Burkholderia; species Burkholderia sp. SCN-KJ. The sequence continues at coordinate 30,329 of NZ_JANKOG010000011.1, read as the reverse complement.
GCCGAGGCCGGCCTGCAGCAGCGCGAGCAGATGCGGCGGCGTGCCTTTCAGGTGCTTCGTGACGATCGACGACACCGCGTACAGGAACGCCGCGCCGAGCGACAGCGCGACGCCTTCGAGATATTCGCCGGGCACCGCGAGCACGGCCGGCTCGACCCGCACCACGCAGACGAGCCCGATGAAGGCGAGCGCGAGCCACGCGATCGTCGACGCGCTGATCCGTTCGCGGAACACGAGCGCGCCGAGCGCGACGAGCATGAACGGCTGCGTGTTGTAGACGGCGGTCGCCATCGAGATCGACGCGCGCGAATACGCGGCGAACAGCAGCAGCCAGTTCGCGACGATCGCGACGCTGCCGAGCGTCGCGAGCACGAGCATGCGCGGCGAGAACAGCGCGCGGCGCAGCAAGCCGAGCGCCGCGCAGACGATCGCGAGCGTCGCGGCGCCGAACAGGCAGCGGAAGAACACGACATTGGCGAGCGGTTGCTGCGACGACATCACGAGCCAGCCGATCGTGCCGGACATCAGCATCGCGACGACCATCTCGGCGGCACCGCGGCGGATTTCGTTCGAGGCCATCATGGACTCCGTTTGGCGAGAGAAGATGACTTCGATTCTAGGAACTTGCTTTCGGTGCATCCACGGCTAAACTGAAGCGAAACGACCGATTCACCTTCGAAAGCAAAGCGATCATGTCGAAACGCCTTTCTCCGCCCGCCGTCGCGTCGCTGGACGCGACCGACCGCGCGATCCTCGCGGCGCTCGCCGAGGATGCGCGCATCGCCACCAGCGAACTGGCGCGACAGATCGGGCTGTCGGCGCCCGCGACCGCCGACCGCGTGCGGCGGCTCGAAGCGCAGGGCGTGATCGCGGGCTTCACCGTCGAGCTCGACCCGCGCGCGCTCGGCTACACGCTGCAGGCGATCGTCCGCGTGAAGCCGCTGCCGGGGCAGCTGCATCTGGTCGAGGAGGTGCTGCGGCGGATTCCGGAATTCGTCGAATGCGACAAGGTGACCGGCGAGGACTGCTTCATCTGCCGGCTCTACCTGCGCACGATCGAGCACCTCGACGACATCCTGTCGAAGGTGACGGAGCGCGCGGAAACGAGCACGGCGATCGTGAAATCGACGCCCGTGCCGCGCCGCCTGCCGCCGCTGGTCGAAGACGACGCCGCGCGCCGCTGATCCTCGAACGCTGACCGTCGACGCGCAGCAAGCGCCGCGCGAGCCGCCGCGGCCGGCCCCGCTCACGCGGCCGCGTCGCGCGCTTCGAAGAACGCGAGCAGCTCGTCGATCAGCGCGACGGGTGCCTCTTCCGGAATGTAGTGCCCGCAATCGAGCGCGCGGCCGCTGACGTCGCGCGCGACGCGCCGCCATTCGTCGAGCGGATCGAAGCAGCGGCCGACGATCCCATGCTCGCCCCACAGCACGCGCAGCGGGCACGCGACCTTGTTGCCGCGCTCGAGATCCGCGCGGTCGTGTTCGAGATCGATCGTCGCCGATGCGCGGTAGTCCTCGCACATCGCATGCACGGCGCCCGGCTGCGCGAGCGCGGCGCGATACGCGGCGAGCGCCTCCGGCGCGAACGGCGCGAGCCCGGCCGAGCGGTTGCCCATCACGCGCTCGATGTACGCATCGGTGCGGCCTTCGATCAGCGTTTCGGGCAGCGGTGCCGGCTGGATCAGGAAGAACCAGTGGAAATACGCGGTCGCGAACGCGCGGTCGGTCTGCTCGTACATCGCGAGCGTCGGCGCGATGTCGAGCAGCATCATCCGCTCGACGGCCGCCGGATGATCGAGCGCGAGCCGGTGCGCGACGCGCGCGCCGCGATCGTGCGCGCACACATGGAATTGCTCGAAACCGAAATGGCGCATCACGGCGACCTGGTCGGCCGCCATCGCGCGTTTCGAATACGGCGCATGCCGCGCGTCGCTCGGCGGCTTGCCCGACGTGCCGTAGCCGCGCAGGTCGGTCGCGATCACCGTGAAGTGATTCGCCAGCGTCGCGGCGACGCGATGCCAGATCATGTGGGTCTGCGGGTGGCCGTGCAGCAGCAGAAGCGGCGGCCCCGCGCCTCCTTTGACACCGAAGATGTCGGTGTCCTGCACCGTCACGCGAAACGGTGCAAACGCCTCAAACGACATGGTTTGTTTCTCGTTGGTTTGTTATGGCGGATATTGTAGGAGCGCCCGGCCGGCTGCTGCGCGCGCCAGATGCCCGAACGCGTAGAAAGAGAACACTCACTCGATTGTCGCCACGCCGCGCGGTTTGTTAAGCTCGCGTAGAATCGCACGACCGTTCGTATTAATATGAACGCGCGGCTGTACCGCTACACTCGAAGCACCGTTCGACCGCCAAGCATGCATGCCGGCGTCGGCGCGACCGCGCCGGGCCCGGCCGCCCCTCGAGACTGGAGACATCAACATGGCATTGCCCGCCGTCCTGCAGAACCTGACGCTGCCCGTCATCGCGTCGCCGATGTTCATCGTCAGCTACCCCGAACTCGTGCTCGCGCAATGCAAGGCGGGTATCGTCGGATCCTTCCCCGCGCTCAACGCCCGTCCGGCCGAACTGCTCGACGAATGGCTCACGCAGATCCAGTCCGAACTCGCCGACCACAAGGCGAAGCACCCGGACGCCGTGATCGGCCCGATCGCGGTCAACCAGATCGTCCACCAGTCGAACGCGCGGCTCGAGCACGACGTGCGCGTGTGCGTCGAGCACAAGGTGCCGATCTTCATCACGAGCCTGCGCGCGCCGGCGCGCGAGATCGTCGACGCGGTGCACAGCTACGGCGGCATCGTGCTGCACGATGTGATCAACCTGCGCCACGCGCAGAAGGCGCTCGAAGCGGGCGTCGACGGGCTGATCCTCGTCGCGGCCGGCGCCGGCGGCCACGCGGGCACGACGTCGCCGTTCGCGCTCGTCGGTGAAGTGCGCAAGATGTTCGACGGCCCGATCGTGCTGTCCGGCGCGATCGCCAACGGCGGCTCGATCCTCGCCGCGCAGGCGATGGGCGCCGACTTCGCGTACATGGGCACGCGCTTCATCGCGACGCAGGAAGCGCACGCGGTCGAGGACTACAAGCACGCGATCCTCAACGCGAAATCGTCCGACATCGTCTACACGAACCTCTTCACCGGCGTGCACGGCAACTACATCCGCGAGAGCATCGAGAAGGCCGGCCTCGATCCGGACGCACTGCCGGAATCGGACAAGTCGAAGATGAATTTCGGCGGCGACAAGGCGAAGGCGTGGAAGGACATCTGGGGTGCCGGCCAGGGTGTCGGCCTGATGGACGACCTGCCGAGCGTCGGCGCGCTCGTCGAGCGCCTGAAGCGCGAGTACGACGACGCGAAGGCACGACTCGGCATCGCGCGCTGACGCGGGCGGCGGGTTGCGCCACCGGCGCGCACGACGTCGGACCAAACAAAAAAGCGCGAACCGCAACGGCTCGCGCTTTTTTCATGTCCGCCACGCGGGCGGCCGGCGCCGGTCAGCCCGCGCGCTTGATCCGCGTGATCGGCAGCACACGCAGGCGCGACTCGATCGACGGGCACAGCGACTGCCCTTCGAATCGTGCCGCGAGGAAGTCGACGAACGAGCGCACCTTCGCGGACACGTGGCGACGGCTCGCGTACACCGCATAGATCGGCGCCTCGTGCGGCGGCACGGCGTCGAGCAGCACCGGCACGAGCCGGCCGGATTCGATGTCGTCGCCGACCACCTCGGTGCCGAGCAGCGCGATGCCCGCGCCCGCGAGCACGGCCGCGCGCAGCCCCTCGAGATGGTTCACGATCAGGTTGCCGTTCAGGTTCACGCGCGACGCGGCGGCCGCGTCGATCACCAGCGAATCGAGCATCGTCGAATTCGAATCGCGACGCAGGTAGTTGTGATGCGCGAGATCGGCGATCGTCTGGGGCGTGCCGTGCTTGTCGAGATACTCGGGCGACGCGACCAGCAGGATGTGCGCGGTCGCGATCTGCCGCGCGACCAGCGACGACGATTTCAGCCCGTTCGGCGCCGCGCGCACCGCGACGTCGTAGCCTTCCTCGATCAGGTCGACCACGCGATCGGACAGCGTCACGTCGACGGTCACGTCCGGGAACCGACCCGCATAATCGGTGACGGCCTGCATCACGTGCCGCAATCCGAACGCGGACAGCGACGTCACGCGCAGGCGGCCCTGCGGCACCACGCTCGCGGCGCCGACCGCCTGTCCGGCTTCGTCGAGTTCCGACAGCGCCTGCACGAGGCGCTCATAGTATTCGCGTCCCGCCTCGGTCGGCGCGACACGTCGTGTCGTGCGATGCAGCAGCCGCGCGCCGAGCTGCTGCTCGAGATGCATCACGTGCTTGCTCGCCATCGCGGCCGACATCTGCATGCGCTCGGCCGCGCCGACGAAGCTGCCCACTTCGACGACGTAGCGAAACACATTCATGCTGACGAGGGTATCCATCGAACTAGCTCGCAATTCCTGGGAATTATGCAATTACGAGATAGGGTAACAAAGGCGAAGAAACAAAAAGGTCAACAAAGGCAAAACGGCGCCGCGAATAGCGGCGCCGTTTTTTCGGGGCGCAATGCCGGCACATGCGACGCGCGTTGTGTGCGCGTCCGAACCGACGAATCGTCAGAACTTCGCGCGGATGCCTGCGCCGAACGTGTTGCCGCTCGACAGGCCGCTGATGTGGTCGTTCATGTACGCAGCGTAGACGTCGGTGCGCTTGGACAGCGGATAGTCGTAGCCGACGGCCCAGGTCTGGCGCGTCTGGTCGAGGCCGCCGCCGTCGCGCGAGTAGGCGTACGACGCCATCGCGTTGCCGACGCCGAGCGGCACCGACACGCCGCCCTGCGCGGTGTTCACGTGCCAGCTGCCGGCGACCTGGTCGTTCTTCGTATACATGTACTGGCCGAACAGCTTCACGTATTTCAGGTCGTAGGTCGCGCCGACCAGCCCGATACCCTGGCTCTTCATGCCGGTCACGAGCGAGCTCAGGTCCTGCGGGCCGTTGTTGAAGTTCACGTACTGGTAGACGGCGGTCGCCGCGAACGGGCCGTTCGCGTAGTTGAACTGCGCGCTCCACTTCTTCGAGCGGTTGTCGCCGGCCGTGTTGCCGAGCGCGTACATCGCCGCGAAATTCAGGCCGCCGAACGAAGGCGACGTGTAGGACAGCGCGTTGTTCCAGCCCGAATCGCCGACCGCGCCCTGATCGCTCGGATAGGTCGGGAACGTGCCGAGGCCGAGGAACACGTGGTACACCATCGGCGAGAAGGTGTACGAATCGTAGAACGGGTTGAACAGGATCGTCGACAGGAACAGGTGCGTCGTCAGGCGGCCCGCCGTCACCGTGCCGTACGGCGAGCTGACGCCGACGTATGCGTTGCGCGCGAAGAACGTGTCGCCCTGGAAGCGGCCGAACTGGCCGTTCTGCGCACGGAAGAAGCTCTCGAGCGTGAAGATCGCCTTGTAGCCGTCGCCGAGATCCTCGGCGCCGTGCAGGCCCCAGTAGGACGTCGACATCCCGCCGCCCGACACGTTCCATGCGCGATCGCCGCCCGGGAACTTGGTGGCGCCGACCCATTCGTCGACCTGACCGTAGAGCGAGACGCTCGACTGCGCGTGAACGGGTGCGGTTGCGGCCACGCAGGCGGCCGCGGCGATCAGCTTGACGGACGTGCGCGACGCACGGCGAGCGAATGCTTTCATGGGATCTCCAGGGTTTTGTCGAATGTCGATAAGTGGCGCGAGCGTTGTTGTTTGGAGCCGATTGCTTGCGTCGTATGGGGCGCAGCCATCTTTACGGAACCTGCGTCCCGTCAAAATTGCGCACACTTATTGCGGGTATAGCGGCAGCATTAACTTCGCGGAATCGGCACATGGCCAGGCGCGCCGCGGCGGCCCCGCGCGGTGCGGGCACGCGACGGGACGGCCGCCGGGGGCGCGCGTGCCGGGCGCGAAAGATAGCGCAATGCGACGGGAAAATCAGCGGAAATCTATGCGCGACTGTGGCGAATTCGCATCACAGCCGGCGGGGGAACGAACGCGCGAGGCGCGCTCGGCGAACGCGCGGGGCGCTCAGTTTCGGTAGAACGGGGAGAAAAACGGCGAGTGGGAAGGCTCTTCCTGCGCGCGGGGCGGCGGCATCGGACGGCCGCCACGCTCTTCGTTGTAGCGCGCGACGTCGGCGCGGATCGAGCCGGCGCGCAGCGGCACGTTGCCGCCGCCCTGCGGGCGCGGCATCTGGCGGGACTCGGCGCTGATCGGACGATACGGGCTCTGCGCGGCGTAATGGCCGTAAGACGGCGTCGGACGCAGGCCCCAGCGGGAACCGTAGCCGCTCACGCCGCCGGCACGTGCGCCGCCCGGCGGCACCGCCCGGCGCCACACCTGCGCGCTGCCGGCCGGCTGGCCGTACATGCGCATGTCGCCGCCACCGAAACCGTGACCGAAGCCATGACCGCCGCCGAACGCCTGACCGCCGTGCGGCGGCTGCGCGAGCGCGAGCGGCATCAGCAGCGCGCCGAGCACGCCTGCCACCCATCGTCCGACCTTCAGTTTCACCCGTTCCGTCATCATTCAGTGCCTGTTGCCGCTCGCCGCCGGCTGTTTCCGGCCGACGCAAGCCTTTCAGCAGTAATTTATGAGCGGTCCCAAACGGTGTCGAGCCAAAAAGTGTTATGTCGCCGGCATCGGTGTAACACCATGTTACTGCTAGGTTTTTTCACTTCAGGGTGGGATCGCGACAGAACATTCTTCTGCCGCTTCGCGCGTCGCCGGGCCGCCGCGGGCGAGCCGCGTTGCGCAGCAGCATCATGCAATCGATTCATCAATGGATTCGTACAATGAATTTGTTTATTGAATGACCAACCGGGACAATACCGGCTTCGCGCGCGCGACATGCGCGCCCGCCATTTCCGAATCGAGTTCCCCGATGGCCCGTCCCCGTTTCCTTCCCGACAACTTCACGCTCGCGCTCGTCGGCACCGTCGTGCTCGCGAGCCTGCTGCCGTGCCGCGGCCCGGCCGCCCATGCGTTCAACTGGGCGACCAACATCGCGGTCGGCCTGCTGTTCTTCCTGCACGGCGCGAAGCTGTCGCGCGAAGCCGTCGTCGCGGGCGCGACCCACTGGCGCCTGCATGCGGTCGTGCTGCTCAGCACGTTCGCGCTGTTCCCGCTGCTCGGCCTCGCGCTGAAGCCCGTGCTGCAGCCGCTCGTCACGCCGACGCTGTATGCCGGCGTGCTGTTCCTGTGCACGCTGCCGTCGACCGTCCAGTCGTCGATCGCGTTCACGTCGATCGCGAAGGGCAACGTGCCGGCCGCCGTGTGCGCGGCATCGGCGTCGAGCCTGCTTGGGATCTTCGTGACGCCGGCGCTCGTCGGGCTGATGATCACGTCGCAGTCGGCCGCGGCCGCGTCGCCGTGGAGCACCGTCGGCAGCATCGTGATGCAGTTGCTCGTGCCGTTCATCGCCGGCCAGCTGCTGCGGCCCGTGATCGGCGGCTGGATCGAACGCAACCGCGGCGTGCTGCGCTTCGTCGACCAGGGCTCGATCCTGCTCGTCGTCTATGTCGCGTTCAGCGAGGCCGTGAACCAGGGGCTGTGGCACCAGATTCCGGCGCGCGCGCTCGGCGGCCTGCTGGTCGTCAACGTCGTGCTGCTCGTGATCGCGCTGGGGCTGACCGCGTTCGTCAGCAAGCGGCTCGGCTTCAACCGCGCCGACCGGATCACGATCATTTTCTGCGGGTCGAAGAAGAGCCTCGCGGCCGGCGTGCCGATGGCGAAGGTGATCTTCTCCGCGCAGGCGGTCGGCGCGATCGTGCTGCCGCTGATGCTGTTCCACCAGATCCAGCTGATGGCCTGCGCGGCGCTCGCGCAACGCTGGGGGGCGCGCGACACGAGCGGCGAGCGCGACGGCGACGCGGGTGCGGCCGGTGCCGTGCGCGGGCGCGGTGCGCTGAGCGCGGGCAAGCGCTGACGCGGGAGGCTGCGCGGCCGGCATGGCTGGCCGCGCTGGGGTGTTCGTCTTGTTCCTTTGGTCGCTGCCTCTCGCCTCTCGCCTCTCGCGTCCCGCGTCCCCGCCGCGCAGCCCGCCGCGACGCATGCACCATCGACGCGCATCGCGTCACGAAATCTTCATTCAATTCTCCGCGTGCACTGCCGTTAAAGTCGGGCGTCCCGTCGTCTCGGCCGCCCCCTCCATGCCCGCGCCCCATCCCGACTCGTCCGTCGCCCCCACCACCCGCCTGATCGCGGAACGCGCGCTCGCGGCCGTGTTCCAGCCGATCGTCGATCTCGGGTCGGGCACGGTCGTCGGCTACGAAGGCCTGATCCGCGGCCCGCGCGGCACCGACCTCGAGCCGCCGGCCGCACTGTTCGCGCAGGCCGCCCGCGACGGCACGACCGTCGCGCTCGAACAGGCGGCCGCGCGCACCTGCCTCGACGCATTCGCGGCGCTCGGCTGCGACGGCAAGCTGTTCCTCAACTTCAGCGCGGGCACGATCCTGCAACTCGCGCGCGAACGCGAGCGCGCGCGGCAACTGCTCGTGCGCGCGCGGATCGGCGCCGAACGCATCGTGATCGAGCTGACCGAGCAGACCGCGCTGCCGGACGTCGCGCGCATCGGGCCGGCGGTCGCCTCGCTGCGCGACGCCGGCATCCAGTTCGCGCTCGACGACTACGGCACCGCGAGTGCGAGCATGAACCTGTGGCTGCGCCTGCATCCGGATGTCGTGAAGATCGACCGCTTCTTCATCCACGACATCGCGCGCGATCCGCTCAAGTTCGAGGCGGTCAGGGCGATGCAGCACTTCGCGCAGGCAAGCGGCGCGCAACTGATCGCGGAAGGGATCGAGAACGAGTGCGACCTGCTCGTCGTGCGCGACATGGGCATCGGCTGCGTGCAGGGCTTCCTGCTCGGCCGGCCGGACGCGCAACCCTCGCCGGTCGTCGCGCCGGCCGCGCGCGACGCGATCCGCGCCCCGCACATCGCGGTGTTTCCCGGTGCGACCCGCGCCGTGCGGCCGGCCGGCACGATCGCGGCGAAGATGCTGGTCGCCGCGCCGGCGCTGCCGCGCGACGCGACCAGCAACGACGTGCTCGACCTGTTCAACCGGATGCCCGCCCTGCACGCGGTCGCACTCGTCGAACGCGGCCGGCCGGTCGCGCTCGTGAACCGGCGCGGCTTCATCGACCGCTTCGCGCTGCCGTACCACCGCGAGGTGTTCGGGAAGAAGCCGTGCCTGCAGTTCGCGAACGACGCGCCGCTGATGATCGACAACGCGACGACGGTCGAGCAGCTCGCGATGCTGCTCGCGAGCCACGACCAGCGCTACCTCGCGGACGGCTTCGTGATCACCGAACACGGCCGCTACGTCGGGCTCGGCACCGGCGAAAGCCTCGTGCGCGCGGTGACCGAAATGCGCATCGAGGCCGCGCGCTACGCGAATCCGCTGACGTTCCTGCCCGGCAACATCCCGATCAGCGCGCATATCGAGCGCCTGCTGGCACGCGACGCCGGCTTCCACGCGTGCTACGTCGACCTGAACCAGTTCAAGCCGTTCAACGACCAGTACGGCTACTGGCAAGGCGACGAAGTGCTGAAGTTCGCGGCGACGGTGCTGGCCGGCGTGTGCGATCCGCAACGCGACTTTCTCGGACACGTCGGCGGCGACGATTTCCTCGTGCTGTTCCAGCGCGACGACTGGCACGCGCGCGCGGCCGACGCGATCGCGCGCTTCAACGACGGCGCGCAGCGCTTCTATACGCAGGCCGACCGGCTGGCGGGCGGGCTGCGCGGCGAGGACCGCTACGGCAACCCCGCGTTCTTCGGCTTCGTGACGATGGCGATCGGTGTGGTCGGCGTGCCGGCCGGCGCGAACGGCGCGATACGCTACGGCAGCGACGAGATCGCGTCGGTCGCGGCGCTCGCGAAGCGGCGTGCGAAACAGCAGCCGGGCGGGCTCGCGGTCGTCGATCTGGACGCGGGCCGCGCGGCGCTGCGCGATCGCGGCGAGCCGCCGCACGCGGCGGCAGGCTGAGTGTCGGGCCGCTGCCGATCGCCGGCAGGTCGCCGGCCCGCCCGAGCGACGTTGCCGGTGCCGCGCGAGCGTGGCCGGGCCGCGCCCCGGCAACAGCCAACCGATCGCCCCGCCCAGCCCGTTCACGCCGGGCATCGGAACGTGCCCGACGCTCCACCTGCCGGCGCCGCCACATTCCGCGTGATCACCTTGCCTTTTCCGCGTTTTGTTTAGTATTTTTAGTAACGGCGTTTTCGCAGATTAGCTCGCAAAAACCCGCTATTTCCGGGTATTCCCCGGTTATCCGGCCCGAATTAGGCGCCGCGTTTACTATACAATCGCCGTCACCCTAAACAAACCGGATCCCGAACGATGGGCACCACCATTCGCGACGTAGCGCGGGCGGCAGAGGTCTCGATCGGCACCGTCTCCCGCGCGCTGAAAAACCAGCCGGGCCTGTCCGAAGCCACGCGAGCGCGCATCGTCGAGGTCGCGCAGCGCCTCGGCTACGACCCGGCCCAGTTGCGGCCGCGCATCCGCCGGCTCACCTTCCTGCTGCACCGCCAGCACAATCGCTTTCCCGCCAGCCCGTTCTTCTCGCACGTGCTGCACGGCGTCGAGGACGCGTGCCGCGAGCGCGGCATCGTGCCGACGCTGCTCACGGTCGGCCCGAACGACGACGTGCTGCGCCAGATGCGCCCGCACGCGCCCGACGCGATCGCGGTGGCCGGCTTCATCGAGCCCGAGACGATCGAGGCGCTCGCCGCGACCGGCCGGCCGCTCGTGCTGATCGACCTGTGGGCGCCCGGCCTGCGCTCGGTGAACATCGACAACGCGACGGGCGCGGCGCTCGCGATGCGCCACCTGCTCGCGACCGGCCGCTCGCGGATCGCGTTCATCGGCGGCTCGGCCGCGCACTACAGCATCGCGCAGCGCGCGATCGGCTACCGGCGCGCGTTCTTCGAGGCCGGGCGGCTGTTCGATCCCGCGTACGAAGTGACGATCGACGCCGGGCTCGACCCCGACACCGGCGCCGCACGGGCGATGCAGCAGCTGCTCGACGCGCCGGGCCCGCGCCCGGACGCCGTGTTCGCGTACAACGACGCCGCCGCGCTGGCCGCGCAGCGCGTGTGCCTCGCGCGCGGCGTGCGGATTCCGGAAGACATCGCGATCGTCGGCTTCGACGACATCCCGGCCGCCGCGCACGCGAACCCGCCGCTCACGACGCTCGCCGTCGACAAGGAAGCGCTCGGCCGCCGCGGCGTCGAACTGCTGCTCGCGGAAGCCCCCGAGCGCACCGAGATCTCCCTGCCCGTCGAGCTGATCGTACGGGCCAGCAGCCAGCCCGCCGGCTCACCGGCGCTCGATACCGCCACGGTCACCGAATCATGAACATGCCCCCGGCCCAATCCCGCACGGCCACGCCGGCCAACCACGCGCAAGCGGCACCGTTCGTCGCGAGCTTCCGCGATCCGTCGTTCCTGCTGTCGCACGTCGAGGACACGCTGCGGTTCTACGCGACGAACGCGTTCGACCCGACGGGCGGCTTCTACCACTATTTCCGCGACGACGGCAGCGTCTACAACCGCACGTCGCGGCACCTGGTCAGCAGTTGCCGGTTCGTCTTCAACTACGCGATGGCGTACCGGCATTTCGGCGATCCGCGCCATCTCGACTACGCGCGCCACGGGCTGCGCTTCCTGCGCGACGCGCACTGGGACGAAGCGCTGCAAGGCTACGACTGGGAGCTCGACTGGCGCGACGGCACGAAGCACGCGACGCTCGACGGCACGCGTCATTGCTACGGGCTCGCGTTCGTGCTGCTGGCCGCCGCGCACGCGACGATGGCCGGCATCGACGAAGCGCGCGCGCTGATCGCGTCGACCTACGAACTCGCCGAACACCGCTTCTGGGATGCGGCCGCCGGCCTCTACGCGGACGACGCGACGCCGAACTGGATCGTGTCGTCGTACCGCGGTCAGAACGCGAACATGCACATGACGGAAGCGCTGCTCGCGGCGTACGAGGCGACCGGCCACCTCACCTATCTCGACCGCGCGGAAAAGCTCGCGACCCACATCACGCAGCGCCAGGCCGCGCTGTCGGGCGGCCTCGTGTGGGAGCACTACCACGCGGACTGGTCGGTCGACTGGGACTACAACAAGGAAGACAGCTCGAACATCTTCCGTCCGTGGGGCTTCCAGCCCGGGCACCAGACCGAATGGGCGAAGCTGCTGCTGATCCTGGAGCGGCACCGCCCGCTCGACTGGCTCGTGCCGCGCGCGGCCGAGCTGTTCGACGCGGCGCTCACGCACGCATGGGACGCCGATCACGGCGGCCTCTGCTACGGCTTCGGGCCCGACTTCACGATCTGCGACCACAACAAGTATTTCTGGGTGCAGGCGGAGACCTTCGCGGCGGCCGCGATGCTCGGCGCGCGCACCGGCAGCGAGCGTTTCTGGGATTGGTACGACGAGATCTGGCGCTACTGCTGGGCGCATTTCGTCGATCACCGCTACGGCGCGTGGTACCGGATCCTCACCTGCGACAACCGCAAGTACAGCGACGAGAAGAGCCCGGCCGGCAAGACCGACTATCACACGATGGGCGCGTGCTACGACGTGCTCGCGACCCTCGCGCGCGCGGCGCGCAGCGAGCCGACGCAATGAGCGGCGGCACCTTTCCGGCCTTCGTGTCGGCGGGCGACATCCTGACCGACATGGTGCGCGCAGGCGACGCGCAGTGGACCTCGGTGCCGGGCGGCGCCGGCTGGAACGTCGCGCGCGCGGTCGCGCGGCTCGGCCTGCCGAGCGCGCTCGCGGGCGCGATCGGCGAGGACTGCTTCTCCGACGTGCTGTGGCGCACCAGCGAGGCCGCCGGGCTCGACCTGCGCTTCCTGCAGCGGGTCCCGCGTGCGCCGCTGCTGGCGATCGTCCACGAGACGCAGCCACCCGCCTACTTCTTCATCGGCGAAGCGAGCGCGGACCTCGCGTTCGACCCGGCGCGGCTGCCGGCCGGCTGGGCCGCTCACGTGAAATGGGCGCACTTCGGCTGCATCAGCCTGGTGCGCGAACCGCTCGCGGGCACGCTCGTCGCGCTCGCGGCCGACCTGCACGCGCGCGGCGTGAAGATCAGCTTCGATCCGAACTACCGCAACCTGATGACGGCCGCGTACCGGCCGACGCTGGAGAAGATGGCCGCGCTCGCCGACCTGATCAAGGTCTCCGACGAGGACCTGCGTCACCTGTTCGGCGGCGACGGCCCCGACGCGGTCGCGGCCGTGCGCGCGCTGAATCCGCGCGCGGCCGTGCTCGTCACGCGCGGCGCGCAGGCGGCGACGCTGTACGCGGACGGCGACGTGCTCGAGGCCAGCCCGCCGCGCGTCGAGGTGGTCGACACCGTCGGCGCCGGCGACGCGTCGATCGGCGGCATGCTGTTCAGCCTGATGGCCGCGCCGCAGCGGTCGTGGCGCGAGCATCTCGCGTTCGCGCTCGCGGCGGGCGCCGCCGCATGCCGGCACACGGGCGCGCACGCGCCGACGCTCGACGAGGTCGTCGCGCTGCTCGAAGGGTGACGGGATGACGACGGCGCGCTGATCGGTCGCCGATATGCGGCGCTGTACATGCTGCGCCGCAGTGCTACGATGAAGTGTCCTATTGCGGGAGAGGCACGATGGACACGAACACGTTCACGAAGGGCATCTACACGGCCAAGGCGCATACGCAGCACGCCGCCAACGGACAGTTCCAGGGCTACGTGATCCTCGCCCGGGACGACGGCGACGAGACGGAGAACGTGCGCTACGACGTCCACACGACGAGTCCGAGCGAGGAAGAGGCGTTCGACGAGGCGAAGGCGCTCGCGCACCGGATCCTCGGCGAAATCGAGCTTTGACGCGCGAATCGTCATGCGCGATCCGTCGCGCGCCGAACCTTCACGCGCGCGCCGCGGCCGGACCGCGACGCGCCGCCGCATCCGGCACGGCTCAGAGCAGCCGCGCCACCACCGACACCAGCATCGTCAGCACCAGCGTCGACATGAACGGGAACGGATAACGCCGCCCGCCGAGCGTCAGCGTGACGTCGCCCGGCATCCGCCCGATGCCGAACTTGCCGAGCCACGGCCAGCAGCGCGTCAGGATCATCACCGCAACGAACGACGCCATCAGCCAGCGCAGCATCCCGTGCTCCGGTCAGAGCGCGTGCGAGCGGTCGCCGCGCGCGAACGCGTCGAGCGTGCCGTCAATGCCGCGCGAGAACGCGATCACCTTGAACAGCTCGCCCATCTCGGCTTCCGAGATCAGCTTCTGCACCGCGTTCGCGGCCGGCAGGAACTGGTGGATGTCGGACGGATCGATCGCGGCGAGCGCGTCGGTGATGCCCGCGTTCAACAGGAAACGCGCCTGCGACGTGTAGCCGAGCAGGTCCGCGCCGGTCGCGACGCCCGCGTCGTAGATGCCGGTGAATTCGACATGCGCGGTGATGTCCTGCAGGCCCGGGTACAGGAAGGCGTCGTCGTGCGCGTGGTGGCGGTAGTGGCACATCAGCGTGCCGCGGTCGCGCTGCGGGTGGTAGTACTCGTGCGCGGGGAAGCCGTAGTCGACCAGCAGCACCGCGCCGCGCCCGAGCATCGTGCACACGGTGCGCGTGAACGCCAGCGCGGCTTCATGTGTTTCGGTCACGTAGCCGTCGTCGACGTCGAGCGTCGCGAGCACCGGCGGCAGGCCGGCCGCGCCCACGGGCCGGTCGTCGAACACGAACGCGTGCCGCGCGTCGAGCGCGACGCCGCGCTCGCGCCACGCGCCGCCCGCCTTCGCGAAGAGGCGCACCGGCATCGCGTCGAGCACCTCGTTGCCGACCACGACGCCGTCGAAGTGCTCAGGCAGCGCGTCGAGCCAGCGTACTTTCCCGGCAAGCGCCGGCGCCGCGGCCGCGATCGTGTCGCGCTGCCGTTCGCGCAGTTCGCCGGACAGGTCGACGATCAGGTATTCGTCGAGCTCGACGCCGAGCGCATCGAGCGCCGCGAGCAGCCCGGCCGCGAGCTTGCCGGTGCCCGCGCCGAATTCCATCACGCGGCGCGTGCCGCTCGCCGCGAGCGCGTCGGCGACGGGATTCGCGAGCGTCTGCGCGAACAGCGGCGACAGCTCGGGGGCCGTCACGAAGTCGCTGCCGTCGTCGGCGCGGCGCCCGAACTTGCGCGCGCCGCCGCTGTAATAGCCGAGGCCGGGCGCGTACAGCGCGCGCTCCATGAAGCGGTCGAACGGCAGCCAGCCGCCGGCCGCCGCGATCTCGTCGCGCAGTTGCGCGGCGAGGGTTTCGGACTGCGCGAGCGCGTCAGGGCCGGGAGCAGGTAAACTAGCGGGTTCGTGAGCTTTCGGGTTCATCCCGGCATTGTAAATGACCGTTTCAGCCGATACGTCGCCCCCGCGCATCGCGCTCGTCGCGGGCGCGCTGGGCAGCGCGGCCGACGCCGCGTCGCTCGGCCGTGCGCTCGCGACCGGATTCGCGCGGCGCGGCTGGGACGTCGCGCTGCAGCGCAGCCCCGGCGCGCCGCGCGCGGCTGGCGACGCGCTGCTCGCCGAAGTCGCCGCATTGGGCCGCCGCGCGGCCGTGCTCGACGCCGATCTGGCCCTGGAAGCCGATGCGGCCGCGCTCGTCGCCGCGTGCGGCGCGGCGCTCGGCCGGCCCGCCTGCGCGGTGTTCGTGAGCGCTTGCGCCGGCACCGACGACGCGCATACCGTGGACGGCGCGTCGCTCGCCGGCGCGCTCGCGCGCAACGTGACGGCGCCGCTCGCGCTGGCCCGCGCGCTCGCCGACGCGACGCCCGATGCCGCGCGCGACGACGAATCGCTGCGCGCCTGCGCGATCCACGTGCTGGATCAGGCCCTGTTGCACCCGGCGCCGGCGCAGCTGTCGCACGCGCTCATGCAGGCCGCGCTGAACCGCGCGACCTCGGCACTCGCGCTGGCGCTCGCGCCGAAGGTGCGCGTCGCGGCGCTCGTGCGCGGCCACGCGCCGCACGCGAACGACATCGCGGCGGCGGCCTGCTATCTCGCGAGCGCGCCCGGCGTCACGGGCGCGACGCTGACCGTCGACGGCGGCGAGCACCTGGTGCCGCCCGCCGCCGGCCCGAATGACTGAACTGCGCGGAGCGCGCGGCCCGACCGCCGCCGCCCGCGCCGCTTTGCGTGCACGCACGCCAATTTGACTGGGACGACCATGTTTTCCGCTCTCCTGCACCCCCGCCTCGCGGACTGCCGCAGGCTCTACCTGCGCGACTACGAGGTGCACATCAACATCGGGGCCTTCGAACACGAGAAGCGCGGCGAGCAGCGCGTCGTCATCAACATCGACCTGTTCGTGCCGCTCGCGCTGTCCACCCCCGTCGACGACCGGCTGCATGAAGTCGTCGACTACGACCTGATGAAGCAGAGCGTCGCGCAGTGCCTGTCGCGCGGCCACATCCACCTGCAGGAAACGCTGTGCGACGCGATCGCCGCGAACCTGCTGGCGCACGACAGCGTGCGCGCGGTACGCGTCCGTACCGAGAAACCGGACGCCTATCCGGACTGCGACGCCGTCGGCGTCGAAGTCTTTCGCATCAAGGACGAGGAGCGCGCATGAACGCCCCCCACATGAATGACACGGCGGCCGATGGCGTCGCCATCGAAGCCACCGTCGCCGACACCGGCCGCCGCGCGCTGACGCGCCGCGAGCAGAAGGAAGCGTACGAGAACAACAAGCTGTTCAAGCGGATCGTGCGCCAGGTCGGCCAGGCGATCGGCGACTACAACATGATCGAGCAGGGCGACAAGGTGATGGTGTGCCTGTCGGGCGGCAAGGACAGCTACGCGATGCTCGACGTGCTGCTGCGCCTGCGCGAGCGCGCGCCGATCGACTTCGACATCGTCGCGGTCAACCTCGACCAGAAGCAGCCGGGCTTCCCCGAGCACGTGCTGCCCGAGTACCTGACGCAGGTCGGCGTGCCGTTCCACATCGAGAACCAGGACACCTACAGCATCGTCAAGCGGCTCGTGCCCGAAGGCAAGACGACCTGCTCGCTGTGCTCGCGGCTGCGCCGCGGGATCCTGTACCGCGTGGCGGGCGAGCTCGGCGCGACCAAGATCGCGCTCGGCCACCACCGCGACGACATCCTGCAAACCTTGCTGCTCAACATGTTCTACGGCGGCAAGCTGAAGGGGATGCCGCCGAAGCTGCAATCGGACGACGGCCGGAACGTCGTGATCCGCCCGCTCGCGTACGTGAAGGAAACCGATCTCGAGAAATACGCGGAGCTGCGCGAATTCCCGATCATCCCGTGCAACCTGTGCGGCAGCCAGCCGAACCTGAAGCGCGCGGAAATGAAGGCGCTGATCCGCGAATGGGACAAGCGCTTCCCGGGCCGCGTCGACAACATGTTCAGCGCGCTCGCGAACGTCGTGCCGTCGCACCTGATGGATACGACCCAGTTCCCGTTCGCGTCGCTGCGCGCGACCGGAGAAGCCGATCCGCAGGGCGACATCGCGTTCGACGAGGAGCCGTGCGCATCCGGCGAAGACACAGCCATGCCGGGTGCCGCGAAACCGATCTCGATCGTCCAGTTCGACGACCTGTAAGCAGGGCCTGAACACACGCCGGCGCGGAGGCGCAAGCCCCCTTGCCGGCACTGTCGCCCCGTCGCGACAGGCCCGGAACGCCAGGGGCCGCATGCTAAAATGGACGGCTTCGAACTCCTCTGACAAGCTGGCGCCATGAATATCGTGATTTTGGCGGCAGGCACCGGCAAGCGCATGCGTTCCGCGCTGCCGAAAGTGCTCCATCCCCTGGCCGGCAGGCCGCTCCTCTCCCACGTCATCGCCACCGCGCGCACGCTGCAGCCGTCGCGGCTCGTGGTCGTCGTCGGTCATGGCGCCGAGCAGGTCCAGGCCGCCGTCGCCGCGCCCGACGTCCAGTTCGCGGTACAGGCCGAACAGCTCGGCACCGGCCACGCGGTACGCCAGGCGCTGCCGCTGCTCGATCCCGCACAACCGACGCTGGTGCTGTACGGCGACGTGCCGCTCACCCGCGCATCGACGCTGCGGCGTCTCGTCGACGCCGCACGCGAGGGCCGCTACGGGATTCTGACGGTCACGCTCGACGATCCGACCGGCTATGGCCGCATCGTGCGCGACGCGTCCGGCTTCGTCACGCGCATCGTCGAGCAGAAGGATGCGTCGCCCGAGCAACTGAAGATCGCCGAGATCAACACCGGCATCATCGTCACGCCGACGGCCCAGCTGTCGATGTGGCTCGGCGCGCTGAAGAACGAGAACGCGCAGGGCGAGTACTACCTGACCGACGTCGTCGAACTCGCGATCGAGGCCGGCTTCGAGATCGTCACGGCGCAGCCCGACGAGGACTGGGAAACGCTCGGCGTGAACAGCAAGGCGCAGCTCGCGGAACTCGAGCGCATCCATCAGCGCAACGTCGCCGATGCGCTGCTCGTCGACGGTGTCACGCTCGCCGATCCGGCGCGCCTCGACGTGCGCGGCACGCTGCGCTGCGGGCGCGACGTGTCGATCGACGTGAACTGCGTGTTCGAAGGCAACGTGACGCTCGCCGACAACGTGACGATCGGCGCGAACTGCGTGATCCGCAACGCGTCGGTCGGCGCGGGCACGCGCATCGACGCGTTCACGCACATCGACGGCGCCGAACTCGGCGCGCACACCGTGATCGGCCCGTACGCGCGGCTGCGCCCGGGCGCGCAGCTCGCGGACGAAGCGCACGTCGGCAACTTCGTCGAGGTGAAGAACGCGGTGATCGGCCACGGTTCGAAGGCGAACCACCTGACCTACATCGGCGACGCCGACATCGGCGCGCGCGTGAACATCGGCGCGGGCACGATCACCTGCAACTACGACGGCGCGAACAAGTTCCGCACCGTCATCGAGGACGACGTGTTCGTCGGCTCGGACACGCAGCTCGTCGCGCCGGTGCGCGTCGGCCGCGGCGTGACGATCGCGGCCGGCACGACGATCTGGAAGGACGTCGCCGAGGGCGTCCTCGCACTGAACGAGAAGACGCAGACCGCGAAAAGCGGCTACGTCCGACCGGTCAAGAAGAAAAATTAACATCATGCGGGCGCCGCGCGGCGCCCGTATCCACATTGAGAGGGTAGATTTTCATGTGCGGCATTGTCGGCGCAGTTGCGCAGCGTAATATCGTTCCGGTGCTGATCGAAGGATTGCGGCGCCTCGAATACCGTGGCTACGACTCGTGCGGCGTCGCCGTGCTCGAGCCGGACGCGCCGAAGCGCGCGCGCAGCGTCGCGCGCGTCGCCGATCTCGACGCGCAGGTGCAGGAATCGCACCTCGAAGGCACGACCGGCGTCGCGCACACGCGCTGGGCGACGCACGGCGCGCCCGTCACGCACAACGCGCACCCGATCTTCTCGTCGAACGCGCTCGCGCTGGTGCACAACGGCATCATCGAGAACTTCGAGACGCTGCGCGACGCGCTGCGCGCGAAGGGCTACGAATTCGTGTCGCAGACCGACACCGAAGTGATCGCGCACCTCGTGCACAGCCTGTATCGCGGCAATCTGTTCGAGGCCGTGCGCGAAGCCGTGCAGCAGCTGCACGGCGCGTATGCGATCGCGGTGACCCACAAGGACCAGCCGCACATCGTCGTCGGCGCGCGCCAGGGTTCGCCGCTCGTCGTCGGCCACGGCGACGGCGAGAACTTCCTCGCCTCCGACGCACTGGCGCTGGCCGGCAGCACCGACCATTTCACGTTCCTCGAGGAAGGCGACGTGTGCGAGCTGTCGCTCGACGGCGTGAAGATCGTCGACCGCCACGGCGCGCTCGCGCAGCGCGAGATCCGCGTGGTCAGCGCATACGGCGGCGCGGTCGAGCTGGGCCCGTATCGCCACTTCATGCAGAAGGAAATCTTCGAGCAGCCGCGCGCGATCAGCGACACGGTGCCGCAAACCGAAGCGTTCGACGCGACGCTGTTCGGCGACGCGGCCCCCGCCGCGTTCGCGGACATCGACAGCCTGCTGATCCTCGCGTGCGGCACGAGCTACTACTCGGGCCTCACCGCGAAGTACTGGCTCGAATCGATCGCGAAGATTCCGACCCAGGTCGAGATCGCGAGCGAATACCGCTACCGCGAGTCGGTGCCGAACCCGCGCCAGCTCGTGCTGGTGATCTCGCAGTCGGGCGAGACGGCCGACACGCTCGCCGCGCTCAAGCACGCGCAGTCGCTCGGCCACACGCATACGCTCGCGGTGTGCAACGTCGCGACGAGCGCGATGGTGCGCCTCACCGAGATGCAGTTCCTGACGCACGCGGGCACCGAGATCGGCGTCGCGTCGACCAAGGCGTTCACGACCCAGCTCGTCGCGCTGTTCGTGCTGGCCGCGACGCTCGGCAAGCTGCGCGGGCACGTCGACGCCGCGCAGGAAGCGCAATTCCTGAAGGAGCTGCGCCACCTGCCGGCCGCGCTGAACAGCGTGCTCGCGCTCGAGCCGCAGATCATCGCGTGGTCGGAGGAATTCGCGCGCAAGGAAAACGCGCTGTTCCTCGGCCGCGGGCTGCACTACCCGATCGCGCTCGAAGGCGCGCTGAAGCTGAAGGAAATCTCGTACATCCACGCCGAGGCCTATCCGGCCGGCGAACTGAAGCACGGGCCGCTCGCGCTCGTCACGGAAGCGATGCCGGTCGTCACGGTCGCGCCGAACGACACGCTGCTCGAGAAGCTGAAGTCGAACATGCAGGAAGTGCGCGCGCGCGGCGGCGAGCTGTACGTGTTCGCGGATGCCGACACGCAGATCGTCAACGACGACGGCCTGCACGTGATCCGGATGCCGGAACACTACGGCCAGCTGTCGCCGATCCTGCACGTCGTGCCGCTGCAGCTGCTCGCGTATCACACCGCGTGCGCGCGCGGCACCGATGTCGACAAGCCGCGCAACCTCGCGAAGTCGGTGACGGTGGAGTAACGCCGGCCCGTCCGGGCTGCGTAGCGGCGGGAAGCAGGCCATTCGGCCAGGTCGAAATATATACCACGTAGTGGTATATAATCCTGTGCTAACTCGACTGGCTCGACATGTCTGCTTCCGTACGACGCGTATTCAAGACGAAGTGGTTTCACAAGGCAGCAGGAAAAGCGGGAATCGCCGATGGCGAACTGTGCCGCGCGGTGCGCGAGCTGGCGCGGGGCCAGGGCGTCGATCTCGGCGGCAACGTCTGGAAAAAGCGCCTGGACGGAAATCGGCAGCGCGGCATCGTGCTGGGCAAGCTCGGGCATACGTGGGTGTTCGTGTTCCTGTTCGCGAAGCGCGACCGTGACGACATCGATGCTCGCGAACTGCGCGCCTTCAAAAAGCTCGCTGCGGACGTCGGTCGGCGCACCGACGTCGACATCGCGACACTGGTCGCACTGAACGAGTGGGTGGAGATTTGCAATGGCTAAGAGCCGATTCAAGAGCGACGCGACGGAGGCGGTCCACAGCGCCGCGTCGGGCCTCTATCGCGCACGGCTGATCGACAAGAAGACGATGCGCGAATACGACGCACTATGCATCGAAGCGGCGCCGAAGTTCGATCCGGAAGCGATTGCCCGCATCCGCAAGTCGGTCAACGTCAGCCAGAGCGTGTTCGCGCTCTACCTGAACACGACGACGTCGACGATCCGCCAATGGGAACAGGGCGACAAGCGGCCGAGCGGCATCGCCGCGCGCATGCTGCAGATCGTCGAGAAGCACGGGCTCGAGGTATTTTCCTGAACCGCGTTCCCCGAACGCTGACGAGCGGCCGCCGCCGCGCCGGGCACCGCAACACGACGCAAGCCGCAAGCAAGATGACGGAGAGACCATGGTAAGACTGTTTGGATGCGGATTGCTGGCGCTGAGCTTCGCGTCGACGGGCTGGGCGACCGAGCACTACGTCGAAGTCTGGAACCCGCCCGAGGCGCGCGTGCCGGCGGCACGTACGCCGACCCCGCGCGCGGCCGCCGACGCGCATGCCGGCAACAAGACCGCGGAAAAGCACGCGAGCGTGCAGCCGAAGGTCGCCGTCAAGCCGCACAAGCGCCGCGTCGCACAAGCCGTGAAAACCGCGCCGCATCGACCGACCGCCGCGACGGTCGATGCGCCCGCCGCGCCGCGCCCGGTCGCGCAGCCCGCGCCGGGCCGGCTCACCGTGATGCAGCCGGCCGTGCCCGACACGCCGCACGCACTCGGCTACTCCGATATCCCGCGGCAATACACGCCGGACGGCAACGTGCTGCGCGTCGGCGCGAGCCGCCGTTCCGCGGAGGTGACGCGATAATGGAAGCGCAGACCTATCACGGCTACCAGATCTGGGGCCATTCGATCCTGCAGCAGGACGAAATCCTGCAGCCCGAGCGCTTCGCGGCGAGCGGCACGATCACGCAGAACAACCGGCTCGTCGAAGCGTCGGGCGTGCTCGGCGTGTTCGATACCGAGGACGAAGCGCGCGAAGCGGGGCTCGAATGGGCCCGCGCGTGGATCGACAGCCATCGCTGAACGGAGCGCGCGGCAGCGCGCGAACCGTCGTCAACACATGCAACAAGGGGCGTCCAAGACGCCCCTTGCTGCATTCGGCCCCGCCCGCTCAGGCGACGGGCCGCGGCGGCGGCACGACCGTCCGCGGCCGGCCGACGAGCCGCGCGAGCACGACGATCGCAACCAGCGTGACCACGTACGCGGCGATCTGGATCCCCGCCGGACGCGCGGTATAGCCGATCAGCGTATGCAGCGCCTTGCCGACGATGCTCGTTTCCTTGAGCAGCCACGAGGTATCCCAGACCGCGTCGCCCCACGACGGCACGAGGCCTGCGGCAAGCAGGAAGCCGACGCACTGGCTCGCCATCCCTGCCGCGAGCAGCACGATCAGCGCATTGGTGACGGAGAACAGGCGCTTGAGCGGAATCTGCAGCAGGCCCGCATACATCGCATAGCCGAGCCCGGCGCCGCCCAGCACGCCGAGCAGCCCGCCGACGATCATCTGCGGCGTCTGTCCCGGATCGCCCGCCGCGATGCCGTACAGGAACAATACGGCCTCGGAGCCTTCGCGCAATACCGCGACGCCGACCACGATCGCGAGCCCCGTGAGCGGCCGGCTGCCGGCCGCGACGGCCCGCCCGACCTCGCCCATGTGCAGCGCCATCTCGCGGCCGTGGCGGCTCATCCAGATGCAATGCCACGCGAGCATCAGCGTCGCGACGAACATCACGCCCGCGTTGAAGACTTCCTGCCCCATGCCGGATGCCCACTGCGAGATCACGTCCGCGAACGCGGCGATCAGGCCGGCGCCGATCACGCCGCCGACGAGCCCGCCGCCGACCCACCAGCCGCGCCGCGGCACGCCCTTCGTGGCGGCCATCACGATCGAGACCACCAGCGCGGCCTCGAGCACTTCACGAAAGACGATCAGGGCAGTAGACAGCATGGCGATATCCGCTTACTTGACGGTCAGGTGCGTCTTCGACTGCGCTTCGTGATACTCGTCGTGGAACTCGTAGGTGCCGGCCTTCAGCGGCCCGACGAGGATCTCGACCGACTTGCCGGCCGGCACGACCTTCTCTGCCTTGAAATCGTCGCTTTCGAATTCCGCGGGCGTCGCGTCGAGGTTCTTCACGACGAACTTCACCTTCTTGCCGGCCGGAATCGTCACGCCGTCGGGCGAGAACTTGTGGTCCTTCAGGGTCAGGTTGACGACGTCGTCGGCAGCGAAGGCGGACGTTGCCGATGCGCCCAGCAGGGCCAGTGCGAAACCGAAAGCGAAGCGATTCATATGGGTAACGAAATGAAATATCGAGGGGGAACCGATAGTAAGATCGATTCGCATTTCCCTCTCGAAGTACCCTTACTGACGGCATGGGCATCGGGCGTCGTCGACGCGACACGCACCTTGTCGTGCAAGGCTCCGCCAGATTTCGCCGACAATGCGCGACCGTCAATCGGGAAAAATTCCGACTGACGTACATCCGCGGATTACGATTCGTCTGACATCAGCTTTACAAACAGCTTGTGCGATACCGAACGCGACGAATCGCTTGACCTTCCCACCATGGCAAGCTTCATGCTGGCGACGTTTGTGAATCGCCACCCAACCCAGGAGAACACGATGGAATTCGAAGTCCAGGACATGACCTGCGGCGGCTGCGCCAACGCCATCACGCGTGCCGTGACGGCAGCCGACCCCGCTGCGAAGCTCGACATCGACGTGGCCGCGAAGACGGTCAAGGTCGAATCGGCGCAAGGCGCCGAACGCGTGCAGTCGATCATCGAAGCCGCGGGCTTCCACCCGGCGCTGCGCACGGCCTGACGCGCGCGTGCGCAGTACGGGCGCGGCGTTCGTCGGCACCGCGCCCGCACACCGGCCGCGTCAGCGCAGCCGGATCAGCGTCGACTTCAGTTCGGTGTACTTCTCGAGCGCATGCAGCGACTTGTCGCGGCCGTTGCCCGACTGCTTGTAGCCGCCGAACGGGAAGTTCATGTCGCCGCCCTCGTCGTAGCAGTTCACCCACACCGTGCCCGCCCGCAGCCGGCGCGACACATCGTGCGCGGTCGTCAGGTCCGACGTCCACACCGCCGCCGCGAGCCCGTACTCGGTATCGTTCGCGATCCGCACCGCCTCGTCGACATCGTCGAACACGATCACCGACAGCACGGGACCGAAGATCTCCTCGCGCGCGATCTTCGCATCGGGCTTCACCTCGAACACCGTCGGCTCGACGTAGAAGCCGCCCGTCTCCGCCTTCACGCGCGCACCACCCGTGACGAGCGTGCCCTCCTTGCGCCCGGCATCGATGTAGCCGAGCACGCGCTCGAGCTGGATGCCGTCGACGATCGCGCCCATCGATACCGACGGATCGAGCGGGTTGCCCGGCACGTACGCACGCGCGGCGGCGACCAGCTTCTCGATGAACGCGTCCTTGATGTCGCGATGCACGAGCAGGCGCGAGCCGGCCGTGCACATCTCGCCCATGTTGTAGAAGATCGCGCCGGCCGCGGCCTGCGCGGCGCGGTCGAGATCCGGGCAATCGGGCAGCACGATGTTCGGCGACTTGCCGCCGAGTTCGAGCCATGCGCGCTTCAGGTTCGACTGCGCGGCGTACTGCATGATCAGCTTGCCGACTGCCGTGGAGCCCGTGAACGCAATGCAGTCGACGTCGCGATGCAGCGCGAGCAGCTTGCCTGGTTCGCCCGCGCCCGGCACGACGTTGAACACGCCGGCCGGGATGCCGGCCTCGTACGCGAGCTGCGCGACGCGGATCGCGGTCAGCGGCGATTTCTCCGACGGTTTCAGCACGACGCTGTTGCCGGCCGCGAGCGCCGGGCCGAACTTCCATGCGGCCATCAGGATCGGGAAGTTCCACGGCACGACGGCCGCGACCACGCCGACCGGCTCGCGCGTGACGAGACCGACGAGATGATGGTCGGCCGGCGCGACTTCGCCGCCGACCTTGTCGATCGCCTCGGCGAACCACTCGACGCAATACGCGGCGCCCGGCACGTCGACCGTCGTCGTGTCGCCGATCGGCTTGCCGGCGTCGAGCGTCTCGAGCAGCGACAGTTCGTCGAGATGCTCGCGCATCAGTGCGGCCCAGCGCAGCAGCACGGCCTTGCGCGCGCGCGGATTCAGCCCGGCCCACACGCCGGCGTCGAACGCGCGGCGCGCGGCCGCGACGGCGGCATTCACGTCGGCCTCGCCGCAATCGGCCACCTTCGCGAGCACGCGGCCGTCGATCGGGCTCACGCAGTCGAACGTCTTGCCGCCGTGCGCGTCGCACGACGCGCCGTCGATGAATGCGCGCCCCTCGATCTCGAGCGACGCCGCCTTGTCCTGCCAGTCAGCCAAAGTCAACTTGTTCATTCAGGATGCCTCAACGGTTGTGGCATTCGCGCTGCGGCACGCCGTGCGACGGCAACGCTGCCGGCGGTGGCGAATGCGGTGATGCGCGGTCAGAAGGTGGCCGGCGAATTGGCCGACACGACCTCGCAGAGCTGTTCCGCGCTGGGATTGCGAAAACGGTGCGGCAAACGGCTTTCGAAGTAGTAGCCGTCTCCGGGGTCGAGCAGCCAGGTCGCGCCGTCGACGGTGAGCTCGAGCCGGCCCGACACGACCACACCACCCTCGTGCCCCGCGTGCACGAGCATCTCGGGCCCCGTATCGGCGAGCGGCTGGTAGACCTCGCGCATGATGCACATGTTGCGGTCCTTCACGCCCGCGCCGACGAGGTGAAACGCGAGCGCGTCGTTGCCGAGGTTCGGCATCTCGTCACGTCGCGACACGACCGAGCGCGATTCGACCAGTTCGAACGTGAAGAACTCCGCGAGACTCATCGGGATGCATTCGAGCAGTTTCTTCAGCGAGCCGACCGACGGGCTCACGCGCCCCTGTTCGATCAGCGAGATCGTGCCGTTGGTCACGCCGGCCCGCTTCGCGAGTTCGCGCTGCGACAGGCCATGCTTGTTGCGCACGAAACGCAGGCGCTCGGCGACTTCGGTGGACATCGATTCGGTTTCGGACACGATAGGAGTGCGGTGAAAAAGTGAAGCGACGCATTGGACAGCGTTGAGCAGCTGTTGAATATTCTAATCACTTTATGCCGCGCATCAGCGGGGAAAACCCTGAAAGGCGTTCGAAATAATGAACACCCCGCGAGTCATTCCATTTACGAATCTTCTGTTCGCACGGCCTCGGGAAAGCCCTGACACAAGACCGTCAAAAAACATTTGACGCCGTTTTTGGCTCGTATATGCTGGCTCTCAGGTCAGCGTCATTGGCCATTCATCGGCACCGAAAAACGTTATTGCAACGTAAAAATTGATGCCCATCGATGTAAATGACGCAGGGCCGGCACCTTGATTATTTTAAACGCCTCGCGCGCCGAAACGATCAGGTGTTCAATACTTTCAACAAACCAGTCGAGTGTAATCGTGAGAGTCCGTGGCCCTCTGGTGAGGTGGGATCGAGGCGATGTGCGAAGTTTGCGCAGCGCTGCTCCCGCTTCCGATGGCAGTTGCGGCTGGCATAGTCCTCGCCTGCTGCATCTGTCGATCTACACCATCCTGTCCCGTCGTTCCGTTCGCCGTCACAACGCCGTTTCCGCACGCGCGTTCGTGGCCGTCGATACCGACGAAGTCGCGTCGCTGCTGCCATAGCGCCTCTCCTCCTTTTCTCGTCGTTCGTTTCAACTGCCTGCTCGTCAGCCGCGTCGTCTGCGCGGTGACGGAACGCGTTCGCGCATTCATTGCCGCGTCGCACGGCTCAACGAAACGAACGATGGCCTGACCGTCGCGCGCAGCGCGGATCGCCATGCGAACCCGTTGCGCCCATTCACCAGCGGCCTTGCGCGTTTCGCCAGGCTGCGGGGTCGTGTCGCGCCTGCATTTTGCGGTTTTCCCGCGTCATGCACGCAACAGCCCTACGGACAACTGATTGACGTCATGGAAAGGAAACCCCTCGTCGGCATCACCGCCGACTTCACGCAGATCGGCGCACATGCGTCGCACACGGTCGGCGACAAGTACGTCGCGGCGGTCGTCGACGGCGCACACGCGCTCGCGATGGTGCTGCCCGCGCTCGGCGATCGCCAGTCGGTCGACGACGTGCTCGCCACGGTCGACGGCCTGTTGTTTACCGGCAGCTATTCGAACGTCGAGCCGCACCTGTATGGCGGCGAGCCGAGCGCGCCCGGCACGAAGCACGATCCCGCACGCGACGCGACGACGCTGCCGCTGCTGCGCGCGGCGATCGTCGCGGGCGTGCCCGTGCTGGCCGTGTGCCGCGGCTTCCAGGAGCTGAACGTCGTTTGCGGCGGCACGCTGCATCAGCGCGTGCACGACGTGCCGGGCCTCGCCGATCACCGCGAGGACGACGACGCGCCGATGGACACGCAATACGGCCCCGCGCACGTCGTGCACCTGACGCCCGGCGGCGTGCTGCACACGCTCGCCGGCGGCCGCGACGACGTGCACGTGAACTCGCTGCA
This sequence comes from Burkholderia sp. SCN-KJ, assembly GCF_024656005.1. Lineage (NCBI taxonomy): Bacteria > Pseudomonadati > Pseudomonadota > Betaproteobacteria > Burkholderiales > Burkholderiaceae > Burkholderia > Burkholderia sp. SCN-KJ. The sequence continues at coordinate 2,302 of NZ_JANKOG010000011.1, read as the reverse complement.
CAAGCAGGGCATCGCGCAGCTCGGTTCCGGCCTCGCCGTCGAAGCCGTCGCGCCGGACGGCCTGATCGAGGCCGTCAGCGTCGTCGATGCCCCGGCCTTCGCCCTCGCCGTGCAGTGGCACCCGGAATGGCGGCATGCGCACGACCCGCTGTCGAGCGCGATCTTCCGCGCCTTCGGCGACGCCTGCCGCGCGCGCCGCGACGCCCGCACACGTGCCACGGCCGCCGCCGCGCTCGCCTGAGCGCGCCGACCCACATAACGAGAACAGACATGCAAGACATCGAAGACTTTCTGAAGCAGCACAGGATCACCGAGATCGAAGCGATCATTCCCGACATGGCCGGCATCGCGCGCGGCAAGATCACGCCGCGCAACAAGTTCACGTCCGGCGAATCGATGCGGCTGCCGCAGGCCGTGATGGTGCAGACCGTCACCGGCGACTACCCGGAAGACGGCTCGCTGACCGGCGTGACCGATCCCGACATGGTGTGCGTGCCCGACACGTCGACCATTCGCCTGATCCCGTGGGCCGTCGATCCGACCGCGCAGGTGATCCACGACTGCGTGCACTTCGACGGCTCGCCGGTCGAGATCTCGCCGCGCTACGTGCTGCGCCGCGTGCTCGACCTCTACAAGGCGAAGGGCTGGAAGCCGGTCGTCGCGCCGGAGCTCGAGTTCTACCTGGTCGACATGAACAAGGACCCGGACCTGCCACTGCGTCCGCCGGTCGGCCGCACGGGCCGCCCCGAGACGGGCCGCCAGTCGTATTCGATCGAGGCGGTCAACGAGTTCGACCCGCTGTTCGAGGACATCTACGAGTACTGCGAAGCGCAGAACCTCGACATCGACACGCTGATCCACGAAGTCGGCGCCGCGCAGATGGAGATCAACTTCATGCACGGCGACGCGCTGTCGCTCGCCGACCAGGTGTTCCTGTTCAAGCGCACGGTGCGCGAGGCGGCGCTGCGCCACAACATGTACTCGACCTTCATGGCCAAGCCGATGGAAAACGAGCCGGGCTCGGCGATGCATGTGCACCAGAGCATCGTCGACGAGGAAACGGGCCGCAACCTGTTCACGTCGCCGGAAACGGGCGGCGCGACGTCGCTGTTCTACAACTACCTCGCGGGGCTGCAGAAGTACACGCCCGCCCTGATGCCGATCTTCGCGCCGTACATCAACTCGTATCGCCGCCTGTCGCGCTTCATGGCCGCGCCGATCAACGTGCAGTGGGGCTACGACAACCGCACGGTCGGCTTCCGCATCCCGCACTCGGGCCCGGCCGCGCGCCGCATCGAGAACCGGATTCCGGGCGTCGACTGCAACCCGTACCTCGCGCTCGCGGCGACGCTCGCGGCCGGCTATCTCGGCATGACGCAGCGTCTCGAGCCGACCGAACCGCTCGTCAGCGACGGCTACGACCTGCCGTACCAGCTGCCGCGCAACCTCGAGGAAGGGCTCACGCTGATGGCCGCGTGCGAGCCGCTCGGCGAGATTCTCGGCCATAAGTTCCTGAAGGCGTATTTCGCGCTGAAGGAAACCGAATACGAAGCGTTCTTCCGCGTGATCAGTTCGTGGGAACGCCGCCATCTGCTGCTGCACGTCTGAGCGTGCACACGACCGAATACGGAATCACGGAGGAAACATGACGTACCGCAACGAATCTGCCTGGATCCAGCCGGCCGCGCCGGCCGCCGCACCGCGCACGACGCAGGCACGCTCGACCGCCGAATACCGCGCGCTCGACGCCGCGCACCACATCCACCCGTTCTCGGACATGGGCGCACTGAATCGCGCGGGCAGCCGCGTGATCGTGAAGGCCGACGGCGTCTATCTGTGGGACTCGGACGGCAACAAGGTCATCGACGGGATGGCCGGCCTCTGGTGCGTGAATGTCGGCTACGGCCGCAAGGAACTTGCCGATGCCGCATATCGCCAGCTCCAGGAACTGCCGTTCTACAACACGTTCTTCAAGACCACGCACCCGCCGGTGATCGAACTGTCGGCGATGCTCGCCGAAGTCACGCCCGCCGGCTTCAACCACTTCTTCTATTGCAACAGCGGCTCGGAAGGCAACGATACCGTGCTGCGCCTCGTGCACCAGTACTGGCGCGTGCAGGGCAAGCCGCAGAAGAAGTTCGTGATCTCGCGCAGGAACGGCTATCACGGCTCGACGATCGCGGGCGGCACGCTCGGCGGGATGGGCTACATGCACGAGCAGATGCCGTCGAAGGTCGAGAACATCGTGCACATCGACCAGCCGTATTTCTTCGGCGAAGCGCAAGCCGGCGAGACGCCCGAG
>NZ_JANKOG010000109.1:0-458 GCF_024656005.1 Burkholderia sp. SCN-KJ | reverse complement strand
AACGTGATCATCGAGAACGGCCCGCAGGTGTCGGCCGTGATCGATCGCGTGAACGGCTGCAAGACCGTGCTCGCGAAGAACCCGGGCATCAAGCTGCTGTCGAGCGACCAGGACGGCAAGGGCTCGCGCGAAGGCGGGATGAACACGATGCAGGGCTACCTGACGCGCTTTCCGAAGCTCGACGGCGTGTTCACGATCAACGACCCGCAGGCGATCGGCAGCGATCTCGCGGCGAAGCAGCTGAACCGCCCGAACATCGTGATCACGTCGGTCGACGGCGCGCCCGACATCGAAGTCGCGCTGAAGTCGAACACGCTCGTGCAGGCGTCGTCGAGCCAGGATCCGTGGGCGATGGCGCAGCAGGCCGTAAACGTCGGCTACGGGATCATGAACGGCCAGAAGCCGGCCAACCCGATGATCCTGATCGAGCCGACGCTCGTCACGCGCGACAACGTGAA
>NZ_JANKOG010000108.1:0-478 GCF_024656005.1 Burkholderia sp. SCN-KJ | reverse complement strand
CAAGGATTTCTTTCCGGACAAAAGTGCTTTACAACCCGAAGGCCTTCTTCACACACGCGGCATTGCTGGATCAGGCTTTCGCCCATTGTCCAAAATTCCCCACTGCTGCCTCCCGTAGGAGTCTGGGCCGTGTCTCAGTCCCAGTGTGGCTGGTCGTCCTCTCAGACCAGCTACTGATCGTCGCCTTGGTAGGCCTTTACCCCACCAACTAGCTAATCAGCCATCGGCCAACCCTATAGCGCGAGGCCCGAAGGTCCCCCGCTTTCATCCGTAGATCGTATGCGGTATTAATCCGGCTTTCGCCGGGCTATCCCCCACTACAGGACATGTTCCGATGTATTACTCACCCGTTCGCCACTCGCCACCAGGTGCAAGCACCCGTGCTGCCGTTCGACTTGCATGTGTAAGGCATGCCGCCAGCGTTCAATCTGAGCCAGGATCAAACTCTTCAGTTTAAACCTGTTACTGTTTTCGGTTC
>NZ_JANKOG010000107.1:0-491 GCF_024656005.1 Burkholderia sp. SCN-KJ | reverse complement strand
GGCAAGACCGCAGTCGTCACGGGCGCCGCAAGCGGCATCGGCAAGGAAATCGCGCTGGAGCTCGCGAAAGCGGGCGCGGCCGTGGCGATCGCCGACCTGAACCAGGACGGCGCAAACGCGGTTGCCGACGAGATCGTCAAGGCAGGCGGCAAGGCGATCGGCGTCGCGATGGACGTGACCAACGAAGAAGCGGTCAACAGCGGCATCGACAAGGTGGCCGACACGTTCGGCTCGGTCGACATTCTCGTGTCGAACGCGGGCATCCAGATCGTCAACCCGATCGAGAACTACGCGTTCTCCGACTGGAAGAAGATGCAGGCGATCCACGTCGACGGCGCGTTCCTGACGACCAAGGCCGCGCTCAAGCACATGTACAAGGACGATCGCGGCGGCGTCGTGATCTACATGGGCTCGGTGCACTCGCACGAAGCGTCGCCGCTGAAGTCGGCGTACGTGACGGCCAAGCACGGGCTGCTCGGTCTCGCGCGCGT
>NZ_JANKOG010000106.1:0-521 GCF_024656005.1 Burkholderia sp. SCN-KJ | reverse complement strand
CCGAGCGTCAGGGAAACTGGGCGCAGAAGCCGCGCCGCCCAGTGGTCGATGTGTTGGATTTGGTATAAGCGCATCGCCGTGGCAGTGGTCGCGCAGAACTACTAAGCGACCTTCATTAGTGAAATCAGTGCAACCAGTAACTTACAGAGATTATTATGGCAAGAACTACTGCTCTCAAGCCGGAACAGGTGCCGGCCGATTCGAAACCGACTCTCGATGCGTTCACCAAGAACATCGGATTCACCCCAAATATGATGGCGGCCTTCGCGCAGAGCCCGATCGCGTTCAACGCGTGGGCCACCCTGCTCGGCTCCTTGAGCAAAACGCTCGACGTGAAGACGCGTGACAGTATCGGCCTCGCTGTTTCCGAAGTGAACGGCTGTAACTACTGTCTGACGGTTCACAGCTTTACCGCCGAGCATATGGCCAAGCTGCCGGCCGATGAAATCATTCTCGCCCGGAAGGGTCATGCTAACGACCCGAAGCGCGACGCAGCCGTTCAGTTCGCACGCAAAGTCACC
>NZ_JANKOG010000105.1:0-529 GCF_024656005.1 Burkholderia sp. SCN-KJ | reverse complement strand
ACCCTTGCCGTTGAGTTTCTTCGCGAGGTAGTCGCACGCGAGCTCGCCGGCCTTCACGTTGTTGGTCTGCACGGTCGCGTTCGCGCCGGCCGCCGCGACGTCCACCGCGACGACCGTGATGCCCGCCGCCTGCGCCTTCTTTACCGCCGGCTCGATCGCCTTTGGATCGGTCGCGTTGAGCAGGATCATGTCGACGTGCGCGGAGATGAAGTTGTCGATCTGCGTGAACTGCTTGTTCAGGTCGTAGTCGGCCGAGACCGCGGTGACCTTCGCGTTCGGGTTGAGCTGCTTGGCACGCGCCTCGGCGCCTTTCACGATCGTGACGAAGTACGGGTTGCCGAGCGAGCCGACCGTGACGCCGATCGATTTCAGCGGCTTGTCGGCTGCATGGGCGGCGGCGGCGCCGAAGGCGAGCGCGCAGGCGACGGCGGTCAGGGCGGCTTTTTGCTTGAACATGTCGTTGTGTCTCCGGAAGGTCCGTTGGCAGATGGGCGCAGGAGGACCTGCCTGCGCCCCGATGGTCGAGTGA
>NZ_JANKOG010000104.1:0-529 GCF_024656005.1 Burkholderia sp. SCN-KJ | reverse complement strand
CCACTCGATCATCGGGGCGCAGGCAGGTCCTCCTGCGCCCATCCGCCCACGGACCTTCCGGAGACACAACGACATGTTCAAGCAAAAAGCCGCCCTGACCGCCGTCGCCTGCGCGCTCGCCTTCGGCGGCGCCGCCGCCCATGCAGCCGACAAGCCGCTGAAATCGATCGGCGTCACGGTCGGGTCGCTCGGCAACCCGTACTTCGTCACGATCGTGAAAGGCGCCGAGGCGCGCGCCAGGCAGCTCAACCCGAACGCGAAGGTCACCGCGGTCTCGGCCGACTACGACCTGAACAAGCAGTTCACGCAGATCGACAACTTCATCTCCGCACACGTCGACATGATCCTGCTGAACGCGACCGATCCGAAGGCGATCGAGCCGGCGGTGAAGAAGGCGCAGGCGGCGGGCATCACGGTCGTCGCGGTGGACGTCGCGGCGGCCGGCGCGAACGCGACCGTGCAGACCAACAACGTGAAGGCCGGCGAGCTCGCGTGCGACTACCTCGCGAAGAAGCTCAACGGCAAGGGC
>NZ_JANKOG010000103.1:0-643 GCF_024656005.1 Burkholderia sp. SCN-KJ | reverse complement strand
TCAGCTCTTGTCGTACGAGAACTGGATGCCCGCGGTGCCGCCGGTTTCGATGAACAGGTTGATGAACGCGGGGACGGTCGCGCTGCGCGCCCAGTCGCGCTGCAGTTCGCAGAACAGCTGCGCGACGCTGATCATCTGGCCGCCGGCCTGCTCGATGCGGCGCAGCGCGGCTTCGTGGGCGGCGACCGACGTGCCGCCGACCGCATCGACGACCACATAGACTTCGTAGCCGGCCTTCAGCGCGTCGAGTGCGGGGAAGGTCAGGCACGCTTCGGTCCACAGCGCGGTCATGATCAGTTTCTTGCGGCCGGTGGCCTCGACGGCCTTGCGGAACTCGACGTCTTCCCACGAGTTGATGCTGGTGCGGTCGTAGGTCGGATAGCCTTCGAGCGCGGCGCGCAGTTGCGGGATCGGCGGCTTGTTCAGGCCGGTCTTCACGTTGACGGTCGAGTGGACGATCGGCAGGCCGTACGCGACCGCGGCCTTCGATGCGCCGACGATGTTGTTGATCAGCAGCTGGCGATCCATCGATGCAATCGAGTTCACCTGGACCGGCTGGTAGTCGATGACGATGAACGCCGCGTTCTGCGGGGTGAGCAGGTGGTCGTTCGCGGGATCGCGAATCGGTTCGCTTGCCATGGTT
>NZ_JANKOG010000102.1:0-649 GCF_024656005.1 Burkholderia sp. SCN-KJ | reverse complement strand
GTCGTCAACTCGAGCCAGGGCGGCGGCACCAAGGACACCTGGGTGCTGGCCGACTGAGCCGGGCACGACCGCGCGCGCCGCAGCCGGCGCGCGAACCGAACGAAGACGGAGTGGACACGAGATGCTTCTGGGACGAACTGCGAGCGGTCTTTACTGGATGTACCGCTATATCGAGCGCGCGGAGAACATCGCGCGCATCGTCGATGCCGGGCTGCGGATGGCGCTCACGCGCACGTCCGACGCGCCGGCCGAATGGTCGTCGGTGCTGGTCAGCTCGGGCGCGGACGACGGCTATCGTCAGAAGTACGACGCCTATGCCGCCGATACCGTGACCGACTACCTGCTGCGCGACCGCGACAACCCGTCGAGCGTGCTGTCGTGCATCGAGGCCGCGCGCTCGAACGCGCGGATGGTGCGCACGGCGCTCACGCGCGAGGCGTGGGAGAGCGTGAACGGCGCCTGGCTCGCGCTGCGCCAGGCGCTCGCGCAGCCGGTGCCGGAGAGCGGGCTGCCGGCGGTGCTCGACGGAGTGAAGCGCGAAACCGCGCTGATCCTCGGCAGCTTCTACAGCACGATGCTGCGCAACGAGATCTTCGATTTCGCGCAGATCGGCGCGTTCGTCGAGCGGGCCGACAACACCGCGCGGATC
>NZ_JANKOG010000101.1:0-653 GCF_024656005.1 Burkholderia sp. SCN-KJ | reverse complement strand
GTGATCTTCGAGGCCGACGACGGCACCGTCACGCGCGTCACCTATGCCGAGCTGCTGGCACGCGTGTCGCGCTTCGCGAACGCGCTGAAGAAACGCGGGATCGGCAAGGGCGATCGCGTCATCATCTATATTCCGATGTCGATCGAAGGCATCGTCGCGATGCAGGCCTGCGCGCGCATCGGCGCCACGCACTCCGTCGTGTTCGGCGGCTTCTCCGCGAAATCGCTCAACGAGCGGCTCGTCGACGTCGGCGCCGTTGCGCTCATCACCGCCGACGAGCAGGCGCGCGGCGGCAAGACGCTGCCGCTCAAGAGCATCGCCGACGAAGCGCTCGCGATGGGCGGCTGCGAAGCGGTCAAGAGCGTGATCGTCTATCGCCGCACCGGCGGCAAGATCGACTGGCATGCCGAACGCGACCTGTGGATGCACGAGATCGCCGACGGCGAGTCCGACACCTGCGCGCCGGAATGGGTCGGCGCCGAGCATCCGCTGTTCATCCTGTATACGTCGGGCTCGACCGGCAAGCCGAAGGGCGTGCAGCACAGCACCGGCGGCTACCTGCTGTGGGCCGCGCAGACGATGAAGTGGACCTTCGACTGGAAGCCGGCCGACGTGTTCTGGTGCACGGCCGACATCGGCTGGGTCACCGGCCA
>NZ_JANKOG010000100.1:0-767 GCF_024656005.1 Burkholderia sp. SCN-KJ | reverse complement strand
CGCCAGGAGATCGTGCGCGCCGGCATCGTGCCGAAGCACCTGATCGCGCACAACGAGGCGTTCATCCCGGAGATGATCGATTTCCGGCCGCCCGGCAACGTCTACACGCACATCATCGGCGTCGACATCGTGCGCACCGCCGAGAACCAGTTCTACGTGCTCGAGGACAACGCGCGCACGCCGTCGGGCGTGTCGTACATGCTGGAAAACCGCGAGACGATGATGCAGCTCTTCCCCGAGCTGTTCCAGCAGGTCAAGGTGCGCCCGGTCGAGACCTATCCGCAGATGCTGCGGCAGTCGCTCGCGGCGGTGTGCCCGCCGGGCGGCAACGCCGACAACCCGACCATCGCCGTGCTCACGCCCGGCATCCACAATTCGGCGTACTACGAACATTCGTTCCTCGCCGACCAGATGGGCGTGCACCTCGTCGAGGGCAGCGACCTGCAGGTGGTCGACGGCCGCGTCGCGATGCGCACCACCGAAGGCTTCCGGCCGATCGACGTGCTGTACCGCCGGGTCGACGACGCGTTCCTCGATCCGCTGACGTTCCGCCCCGATTCGGTGCTCGGCGTGGCCGGGATCATGGACGTCTACCGCGCCGGCAACATCACGATCGCGAACGCGCCCGGCACCGGCATCGCCGACGACAAGGCGATCTACTCGTACATGCCGGAGATCGTCGAGTTCTACACGGGCCGCAAGGCGCTGCTGGAGAACGTGCCGACCTGGCGCTGCGGCGAGGCCGACAGCCTGAAATACGTGCTCGA